>SKWY01000421.1 GCA_007128675.1 Deltaproteobacteria bacterium
ATCTTCCAGGAGCAAAGCCTCCGCCAAGGCCCAGGTTCGTGCAACGAGGGGTCACTATCGAGCAAGCCAGCGACGCAGTCAGGGCCGCCGGGACAAGACGAGGTAAGCAGCGCTCCATAGAGTCGAGCAACTCTTACCCGCTCAAGTGGCTGGTGGTCCGAGCGCTCTCTTCGGCGCATCTTCGCCAGAGAGTCCCGAAAAGAGACCATATGAGCGCACGGGTTCTGGCCACCGTATTACGCTAGCCACGAGCCGCCCTCGATCGAGCCAACACGAGTAGGATGGCTAGCCCCCGCGCGCCACCGGGCCAAGGTGTAGAGAAAGGGACAACCCTAATCGAACCAACTCGAGCAGACCAGCCGGCCGCCTCTCTCAAGTGACATCCGTACCGTCCCAGTCGACTGTGGGTAGAGGGGGGCCTGGCCTCGCGAAGAAAAAGCCCTGAAAAAGATCGCAGCCCAACGACACCAACGTGTCTTTCTCCTCCGTAGTCTCCACCCCCTCGGAGATGAGGCTGATCCCCATCTCCTCACACAAGACCACCATGGAGCGGATCAGCTTTTGCTTGGTGGCGGATAGATGGACGTCCCGAATCAACGTCATGTCCAGCTTGACCACCTCCGGCTCGAGTACCGAAAAGCTGGTAAGGCCAGCGTACCCTGCCCCCAAATCGTCCACGGCTATTCGAAAGCCTAGCTCACGAAGATTCTTCACCTTGGCCCTTACATCCCTAACCTGATCCAACGAATCACGCTCGGTGATCTCCAGCACTGCTCTGTCAGCCATCAAGGAAAGGGAGGTCCTATTGGAGTAGAGATCTTCATCATCGAGATCGGCCATGTCTAGGTTCAGAAAAAGAAGCTCGCCGCTGGTGGCAACAGACATAGGTTTTGGCCCTATTCTCCGCACAGCGCGGCTAAGATCCCTGACTCGGCCGAGACGGTCGGCTGCGCTGAACAACGGGCCCGGACCGGACAAGGCCGGTTCAGAAGAGCGCAGCAAGGCTTCGTAGCCGAAGACTCTCTTTTGCGACCAACTCAAAATCGGCTGATAAACCATGAACAAGCGGCAAAGAGCTCGCTCGAAGAGGGCCTCGAGGCCAGCCTGGTCCCCCGCCTGCAGCTCGGAAGCACCAGCAACCGCCATCGCTTCGCGCTTGATTCTGGCCAACCGGCTAAGCCGCAGAGCCTCCTGCACAACCCGGAGAATCTCGGAGTGACGAACCGGCTTCAGAAGATACCTTAGAGCACCGTACTCCAAGGCTCGAATCGCCGTCTCCAGCGAAGGCGCGGCGGTGATTATCACCACGGGCACATCCAGGTCGTAGTCTCGAACCCGGCGAAGAATCTGCAGCCCGTCCATCCCGGGCATCGTGAGATCGGTCATGATGACGTCATGACCCAGCTCTTTGAACATATTCAGCGCGGACTCACCATCCTGGACCGCATCCACATCGTATCCATGCCTCGTAAGAACGAACTCGAAAGCGCGTAGGATCTCCAGCTCGTCATCGATTAGTAATATGCGAGGCTGTGCCGGACGGGGCTCCATGTCCTCGAGGGCGGTACCGGTACCCTCGAGCTTGGCTGCCGGGTCTTTCGCCATGAGGTTAAGTATACCCTCTAGCCCTGGCCAAATAGAAACATCTTGACTCTTCGCCTGAACGATTCGACACGCATGTTGCCCACGGGCAGCTCCTTTTGCCTTGGCTAGGCCAGCTTCCAACGATTATCCGGGGCGGGCTGGTGAAGGTGTCGCGACCGGGTAGTTCTTCTTGCGTTGGCTAGCCTCCCCTCGTAGGAGGCGATAGAAGGCACTTCGCCATCAAGGGCTTATGATGCCTTTGTTAGCCGTCTACTCTCAAGAAACTCGATCAGGATCGCCATGGAGCCAGAAGAAATCCTCATACGCGGAGCCCAAGAGCACAACCTCAAGGGAGTGGACGTTGCCATCCCGAAGAAGAAGCTCGTCGTCTTCACGGGAGTATCCGGATCGGGCAAGAGTTCTCTGGCCTTCGACACCTTGTACGCGGAGGGGCAGCGCCGCTATGTGGAGAGCCTCTCGGCGTATGCCAGGCAGTTCCTCGGCCAGATGGACAAGCCCCGCTTCGAGACCATCCGCGGGCTTTCCCCCACGATATCTATCGAGCAGAAAGCCGCATCCAACAACCCTCGATCCACGGTCGGCACCATCACGGAGATACACGACTACCTTCGTGTCCTCTACGCCAACATTGGGGTCCAGCACTGCCATCAATGTGGACGAAAGGTAGGCAAGCAAGGCAGTCAGCAGGTAGTGGACGAGGTGATGCGGCTCGGACATGGAACCCTGGTCTATCTGATGTCCCCCGTCGTCACGCACAGAAAGGGGGAGCATAAGGAGCTTTTGGCCGACATCTCTCGACAGGGCTTCACGAGAGTCAGAATCGACAACGAGATCCGAAGACTTGATGGCGAGATCGTTCTCGACAAGAAGCGGGCCCATGACATCGAGATAGTCGTCGACCGACTGCGCATCCGCGAGGAGGTACGGGATCAGCTCGCAGACTCCGTCGAGCTTGCACTCAAAGCCGGAGGTGGCGTGATTGTCGTGGCCCCGGCTCTAGAGGACAAGTCTCCCTCGAAGAAGGCAGAGAGGGTTCTCTCACAGCACCTGGCCTGTGCGCATTGCGGCATCAGCTTCCCCGAGCTACGCCCCCACTCCTTCTTCTTCAACTCCCCGCGCGGGTTTTGCGATGTCTGCAACGGTCTTGGCACTCGAAACGAGATGGATCCCGACCTGATAGTGCCAAACCAGGAGATCTCCATCGCGGGCGGCGCCGTCGAGCCCTGGGCCAGCGCCATGGAGAGGGCCGATGGCTGGACTCATGACTTCATCGTGGCCCTTTCCAGAACATACGAGATCGATCTGCACACTCCCTGGAAGAGGCTCGCGAAGAGCAAGCGCGAGCTTATCCTATATGGCACAGGCGGCCGCCGAGTAGCGCTCGACTGGCCTGACCGCAAGCGCCCCGTCTACCGGCGCTTCGAGGGAGTCGTGAACCGAATGATGCGCCGCTTCTTGGAAACAGGCTCCGAGAGCAGGCGAAAGTACTACCTTCAGTACTTCTCCACGAAGCCGTGCCACCAATGTGAAGGCGAGAGGCTCAGGCCCGAAAGCAGGACGGTACGAGTTCATGGCCGAAGCCTTCCCGAAGTGGCGCGGATGACCATCTCCCACGCCCTGGAGCATCTCTCAACTCTGCCGCTCGAGGGAAACGAGGCCATCATCGGAGGCGAGCTGCTCAAGGAGATCAACGGACGGCTAGGCTTTCTTGCGGATGTCGGGCTTGGCTACCTGACCTTGGAACGAGCCGGAGCGAGCCTTTCGGGAGGAGAAGCACAACGCATTCGACTAGCAAGCCAGCTAGGCAGCGAGCTCACCGGAGTGATCTACGTTCTGGACGAACCCTCCATCGGGCTGCACCCAAGGGATACCCGAAAGCTCCTTGCCACTCTCGGCCGACTTCGTGACATAGGCAACACCGTGGTGGTGGTAGAGCACGATCCCGAGACGATTAGAGCCGCAGACTGGATAATCGATTTCGGGCCCGGCGCAGGCAAAGAGGGCGGAGAGATAGTAGCGGTAGGCTCCGAGGATCAGCTTCAGAAGGCAAAACGCTCCGTTACCGGCAAGTACCTTGGCGGCCAGATGAGTATAGAGGTCCCCAAGAAACGCAGACCCATGTCGAAAGAGACTATTACGGTCATCGGCGCCAGGGAAAACAACCTCAAGAACATAGACGTGTCGATTCCACTCGGCGGAATGGTAGCTGTCACGGGCGTATCCGGAGCTGGGAAATCCAGCCTCATCACCGGCATTCTCATCCCATCCCTCATGCGGAGCCTTCACGGCTCCCGCATCACGACGGGACAGCACGACTCGATCCAGGGCCTCGAGTACCTGGACAAGGTCATCCATATCGATCAAAAGCCCATCGGTCGCACGCCGAGATCCAACTCCGCCACCTACACCAAGGTCTTCGACCAGATCCGGAGGGTCCTTTCCATGACCCCGGAGGCAAGAGCCTTCGGCTACGAACCGGGTCGCTTCTCCTTCAACGTCTCGGGCGGAAGATGCGATGCATGTAATGGAGATGGAGTTCGAGTGGTAGAGATGCACTTTCTGGCTGATGTCTACGTCCCTTGCGAGGTCTGTGACGGCAAACGATTCAACGACGCGACCCTGCGGGTCAGATACAAAGGTCGAAACGTAGCCGAGATCCTGGACATGAGCGTCCGAGAAGCACTCTCTCACTTTTCGGCGCACAAGGATATCGTCCGCATTCTACGAACACTCGAGG
>SKWY01000055.1 GCA_007128675.1 Deltaproteobacteria bacterium
ATGCTCCGCCGAGGAGACTACTCGTGGAGCTATGATTGTTCCAGAGCACCAAGCGTCGGCTGCGTTTCCTGGTGTGAAGAGCCAGCCAATCGCCAGCATCTCTCCGTCGGATAACGTGGTGTTCTGAGGTTCACGGGTGCCGTAGTAGATGGCTTGTGACGCCGAGTCCGTCTCCAACCAGGAGTCGTCCGGAGGTTGGCAAGCAGCGGCCGCGAAAGCCAACACTACGCCAAGGCAAGTAATGACCTGATGTCTTCGCATGATGCACCTTGGGACGATGAACGATTGATCCTCATAGTATCAACTGGCGCATGGGGCTGACCAGTCTGCTCGCTCTGAGGCCTACCAAAGGAGCCCGCGATAGGTGTCGAGATCCACGAGCTGGTCGCAGGGTCGTGGGCGGACACAGGGGAAAATGGCCGAGGCCTGGACAGCAGACACTAACGCTGCCTTTTTGCCCCTTTAGGCCGAATTGGCCTCATCCTTTACGTCGATTCGAGAGGTTTCGGGCCCTTTGTCTGCAAGCGGGCGTGCAAATCTGGGCTCTGTGTTGCCAATTGCCTCTTGAGCTGGCATAAGTGCTGCTTACTGTGTGAAAGGCTGAGTACCCAGCCTTGGGGCAAGGCTCTGGGGTAGGCCTGAGACCGTGATTGCCTGATTCGTATCTCTCGTTAGCTCCCATGGGTGCTAAGTCAGAGGCGTTGAACAATGAAAACAAAGAGCCTTCAGCTTTGTCTGGTGTTCCTCTTCGTGATGACTGCTTGCGAGGATCCATCCGATCAATCAGGGCGTCTTGGAGATATCTCATTCACCTCACCCGAGCATGAGGCGGCTGAGGATGTGAGAAGTGGTCATGTCCGCTCCCTTTGGAGGCCTTCTGGCACAGCCATCCATCTCAATAGATGGCGCTGGCACGACATCATGGTCCACATGGGGGATATTAGAAACGCTGGTTACTCGGCGATCCTCATCTCGCCTCATACGGCCACCTGTGGTGGTGAGTGGAGCGATGGCTACGATCCTTCCGACTTCACCAGCTTCCATAGCCGCTTTGGTACCGAGCATGATCTCTACTGGCTTGTGAGGACGGCGCACCACTATGGGATCCAGATCTATGCGGATATGATCTTCAACCATATGTGCGCTAGAGAGTCTTACGATTATGAGCGGTTCAGCCACAACGACTTTCACCACAACGGGCCCATTACGGATTGGCACTGTTCCTATCAACTCAAGTACCACGATCTCCTGGGACTACATGATCTGCGGCAGGACTCCGAGTATGTACGCGGCGAGCTGTGGAACTACCTCGTCAAGACGAACAATCTCGGCTTCGATGGGTACCGGCTCGATGCGGTCAGGCATGTTCCGCTTTGGTACTGGCGTGACCACGTAGTCAATAACGTGAACAGTTGGGGCAAGCTGGCATTTGGCGAAGTGTACAGCAGTAACCTGGAGGAGCTGCAGCGATATGCCGATGCGGGAATGTCGGTTACCGATTACAACCTATACTTCGCTCTTCATGAGCACTTTCGCTATGGCGGGGACCTGGCTGCCTTGGATGGCGCCGGATTTGCCGCGCGGGACGGCTTCAGGGCTATGACCTTCGTCGATAACCATGACGTGGCGCCCCCGCCCAATCGACTGCTTGCCTATGCATTCATCGCGGCTTACCCAGGATATCCCACCTTCTACAACGTTTCCTTGCATGATCAAGCGATGAGCAACCTGGTTTGGATTCGCGAAAACAAGGCGCATGGTCGATACATCAATCGGCACA
The DNA here is from genome assembly GCA_007128675.1 of Deltaproteobacteria bacterium. Taxonomy (GTDB): domain Bacteria; phylum Myxococcota; class Myxococcia; order SLRQ01; family SLRQ01; genus SKWY01. The sequence continues at coordinate 1,781 of SKWY01000055.1, forward strand.
AGGAACGGGACGTAATCATCTTCGAGCGTGATCACCACCTGCTGGCGGCAATCAATCAAAGCAGCGAATGGCAGACACGCTGGGTCGAGACGACCTGGCGAAACACCCGTCTTCAAGACTACACCTTCAACACGGATTTCGATCGCTGGGTCAACGAGCATGGCTGGGTCGAGGTGGCGATTCCTCCAATGAGCTACGTTATGTTGGCTCCGTAGTAGTAGTAGTAGTAGAGCGCCAAACTGATTGGCGCTCTGCGCCGTGCAGCCTGGGACTCCCGTCGCCGGACTGGCGGCGATATCCCGTCTGCGGCGTCGCTTGGTAGACTGTTCCGCTTCAGTTCTGCGGAGCATATCGAATGAGGAGCCCTCTTCATCTCGAAAGCGGTGTATGCTGCGCTCATGGCGACTCGCAACCTGGCGGTGATGTTCACGGATATCAAAGGTTTCACCGCCAGGACCTCGGCATCCACGCGTGACGGGGTTCGAAGCCTTCTTGACGAGCATGATCGTCTCCTTCGTCCAGTCTTCCGCCATTTCGACGGCACGATCGTCAAGACGCTCGGTGATGCTTTTCTCGTCTATTTCGAGAGTCCTACGGATGCCGTGGTCTGTGGTCTTGCAATTCAATCCGTTCTCAAGAAGTTCAATGCAGCGGTCTCGGAGGAGGAGAGAATAGCTGTAAGAGTGGCCATCAATATCGGTGATGTGGAGATGGTCGACGGTGACGTGCTTGGAGAGCCGGTCAATATCGCGGCCAGGCTCGAGAGTATTACGGATCCAGGAGAGGTTTGGTTCACCGAGGCGGTCTATCTGACGATGAATCGCAAGGAAGCGCCTTCGGCGGAAATTGGCGAGCGAGTCTTCAAGGGAATCCCGATCCCGGTTCGCGTCTACAAGGTGATATCCGATCCTCCCAGTGAGCAAATTCTCCAGATTGATCGCAGCGTTCACCTGGAGCGCGGAGTGCCACGCATCGAGGGGATTGGCCCTACTCGAGCACCGGGGCCCAGCTGGAGACCCTGGGCGGCCGCTGTAATTCTCACTCTTCTTCTGGGGCCACTTCTTGGGATCTTCGGATATGAGGCCTTTACGTCATGGAGGACAGAGAAGCAGATTGCGAATTTGCTCGCCATGGATGATCCAGGAGCTGCCTTGGAGGTCATGGAGGCGGTCTTGCTGGAGAGACCCGATGATCGAAAGATAAGGGAACTTGCGCTATTTGCGACAGAGAAGCACCTTGAGCGGAGGCTGGCTCGAGGAGATGACTCGGCTGAACTGCTGGAGTGGCTCTCGGGGGAGATTCGAGACAAGGGGTATCTGGATCCACTGCGGCCCCGCCTAGCCCAGTTGGAGGCAGAAGTGACGCTCAAGGAGGCTATCTCGGGCAGCGGTCGTGACCGAGCTTTTTGGGAGGCCTTCCGAGGTCTGCTGGATCGGCATCCCAAGTCTGTGGAAGTGCCTCTGGTTGCGGTCGATGTGCTCAAAGCCAGCAACAGGGTTTCCAGCGTCATGCTGTGGCCATATGAACTCGTCGTCGAGCGTGGTGGGCTGCCCGGCGACCCAAAACTTCTGGAGAGTATTTTCGAGGCCTGCACGGATACGCTCAAAAGCGCTTCTCCTGACTCCAGCTATGGTGAAAGAGCCCATAGGCTCATGAGAGAACTCTTCGCGGACCGGCAAGAGCCGTGGGCGTATGCTGCGCTTCAGGAAGGTGAAGGCCTCGCGGTGTTGAACGCACTCGAGATACTGAACGAGTCTGGCGACGAAAGGGCCCGGGAGCCTTTCTTCATTGCCCTTCGGGCACTCTCGAAGGCCGATGCCGATGAAGAGCAGATAGAGACGTTGAGGAGTATCGAAGATTCCAGGCAGGCGTCCCTGGTTCTTGAGGTCATGACCGCAACTCGACCAAATATGAGAGCGGGGATCAGCCAAGAGGCGAAAGATGCCTATCGCCAGCTACAGACCGAGCTGCAAGGGCGATGGCGTTAGGGGTGAAGGAAGGAGTCTGCGAGAGGAATTCCACGCGGAAGAGCCGTCATGGCATCGCTCTTTCCATTGTCAGTCGTCCTTTCGTGGACTATCTCAAAGACACTGCTGCAGGTTTGACGGCACAAGGCTGAATGACTTGACTCTGTTACCCCGAAAGACATCTTGGATATGACAACAGCGTCGGAGAGAAATCATGGCTGAAGATTTCGTATGGGTCGAGTTTGATTTGTTGCAGAGATTCATGACGGATGTCTTCAAGGCTGTCGGCGTCGTAGAGGAGGATGCTCGCATCTGCGCCGATGTGCTCATTGAGTCGGATAAGCGTGGAATCGATTCGCATGGCATAGGTCGCTTCAAGCCGATCTACATTGATCGAATCAAGGATGGAATCGTAAATACGAAGGCAAATTTCGAAGTGGTGAAGGAAGGGCCTACGACCTCTGTAGTGGATGGGAGTAATGGAATAGGGCTGTGTATTGGCTTCAAAGCGATGAGAATCGCCATTCAAAAAGCCAAGAAATATGGCTTGGGCATGGTGGCCGTGCGCAATTCCACTCATTATGGGATTGCCG
>SKWY01000067.1 GCA_007128675.1 Deltaproteobacteria bacterium
CCCGCAATCGCCGCAAAGAACTAGGCAGCCAATCTGCGGTTGCAGTCACTGCTCCCAAAGAGCAAGTGGAACAAATGGCGCTGCCGTTAGCCACGAAACCGGAGCGGGTATAATCACTTGCTAGTCATCACCCAAATGCCGTCCCAGTCGTCCAAGGGCTCCTCGCGAAGCTGCTGGCAGCGCGCTCTGTAGATGGCGGCGAGCGGGTCGCGCTCCTCGATCGTCTTGAAGGCAGCGGCCGCCGCCTCGAAATCCCCCGCATAAAAGAGACGTAGCGCCCCGTCGAACACCTCAATGTCGGCTCGCCGAGCCTCGAACGTCTTCGAGTCGAAAGGCTCGTAGAGAGTGACCGGTTCTTTTCGTCCGACAACCAAGACTCGAGATACCTCTCGGAGCGGAAATGCTCCATCCAATTGATCCGCCGTCGACTTCGATATCAAGGTATTGGTGCCAAAGTGCTTGTTGATGCCCTCGAGTCGCGCAGCCAAGTTCACCGAGTCTCCAAGCATGCTGTAGTCGAATCGACTTCGGCTGCCCATGTTGCCTACCACCGCCGGCCCGCTGTTGATCCCGATCCGCATCCGCAGAGGCCTTCCCGCCATCTGTTCGAAGGAAGATTCACGTCTCGCCAGCTCCAGCTGACAACGCACCGCCGCCCTGACCCCCCGAAGGGCATGATCGGATTGAGAAAGGGGAGCATTCCAGAACGCGATGATGGCATCTCCCTCATACTTGTCGATCGTTCCCCCCTCTTCGTGAATGATATCGCTCATGGCGGACAGGTAGTCGTTCAGGAGAGCCGTCAACTCTTCAGGCGAAAGGCCCTCGGAGATGCTGGTGAAACCCTCTAGGTCCGAGAAGAAGATCGTCAGCTCTCTTCGCTCTCCGCCAAGCCTCAAGCGTTCTGGATGCGCCAGCAGCTCGTCGATCACGGCGTGGCTCAAGTACTGTTGAAACGCGTTCTTGATGTACCTCTTCTGCCGCCCCTCGACCGCGAAGTTGAGAACGTTCGCGGAAACGAGCGCCAGCGCGACTCCCGTTACTTGAGGCAAGAGCGGCCAGGAGTAGCCCAGAACGTGGCTGACGATGGATGCGATGACCGGGAGCGGCAGCAGCAATAGATAGAGCAGCGCGGAACGATAGGGACCTGCCATGAAGGTGGCCAGCACTGCTACGGGGACGACGAAGAGCATCAGAAAGAAGATGGCCGTTGGAGCCGATAGCTCCTTCATGAATCTTCCTGTAATGAGGTTGTCGAGCATGGTCGCGTGAAACGTGACTCCCGGCGCCCTTGGTCGTAGTGGAATGGGCCTAAGATCGTAGAGTCCTCTCGCCGAGGCTCCGACGAATACGAATGCCCCCTCAAGACTCGCCGGATCGAGTGTCGGCTCCTCCCCGGCCGCAACACGCAGCTCGCTTTGAATGACATCCCAGGCACTGTAGACGGTCGCCCCCTCCTCATGGGGCCACCTCAAAATAACGCGTCCTTCCTTGTCGACGGGCACACGACGATCTCCAACCGCGATGCCTCCATCGACTGTGGAGAGCGAAGCCTCGGCATCGGAGCCCGCAAGGTACGCCGCAAGCCCCAAGGTGGGAACGAGTCGGCCATCGAAGGATGCGAGCAAATATCCCCTCCGATAGACTCCGTCAGAGTCGGCTACGATATTCACATTTCCCAAAGCCAGACTCGCGCTGGCAAGCTCAGTCATGGGAAATAGAGCCTCCGAACTCGCCACAGCGGGCAAGCTCTGTACATCGCCCGGTAAGATATTCGCACCCAAGACCTTATCTAGCGGAATCTGATCTGGCCACGTGGTCGAGAGCCCGTCTTCCTCGCCAAGGAATACGGGCAGAATCACATTGCCTCCGCTCTCTATGGCAGCGGCGAACACTCGATCGTCCTGCACTCCGGCTATGGAGGGATCGGAGAACAGCACATCATAGGCCAGCGCCCTCGCCCCTGCTCGCTCGAAGAACCTGGTCATCAGCGCGTATGCCTCACGGGGCCATGGCCAAGCTATCCCGCTAGTCTCCCGTAGCCTGGTGATGCTGTACTCGTCGATGTAGATCTGTACGACCTTGTTCGAAGGCTCGACCAAGGGAGCGACAAGTCGTGTGCGCCAGTCCCAGGTGCGATACTCGAAGCTCGACAACACACCAAAGCCCCAAAGAACTAGGGCCACCAGGGAAGAGCCAATGCCGACCAAGAGCCCGCGCCGAAGCCTGCCCGTTCGCACGGAGCTGGCCGTGCCTGCCCCCACTAGATAGACCCCAGAGCCTTTGTGTATCTGTCCTGCCGAACCGCCGGTGGTTCCGGTAGCTGGCGGTAACGAAAGACCTCTCTCGAAATGAAATCAATACGTTCGCTTGGCGGAGGGTGAGTCGCCCGAAAGCCGGCAGTTTGTGGCCCGAGGGACTCGTCCATAACCTGGAGGACCTTTACCAGGGCTCTTGGCTCATAGCCTAGGGAGGCCATGATCCGTACCGCTGCCTCGTCTGCCTGCCTCTCGGCCTCTCGAGAGTAACCGCTGTTGATGAGAGTCGAGGTCACATCCCCGATGCTTGCCTCGAATGTCTCGGTCAGTAGCTCCAGATCCTCCCCAGTGAGGTGGTGCGTCCCTCTCGAGAGAAGGGATATCGTTTGGTCATTGAACCGAGACGTACGAATGGCCTGAAGTCCGTGCTTCTGCTCGATGTGGCCTATCTCATGAGCCAGAATTGCCGCCACGCAGTCCTCCGACTCGGTCAACCTCAAGGCGCCGCGAGTAACCATGACAAGACCGCTCGGCGTCGCAAAAGCGTTTACCTCTTCGGAATCGAGAATGTGGAAGCGGTACCCATGAAACAGCTCGGGCCTATGACTGGCAAGGGCGAGGCTCTGGCCGATCATGTTGAGGTAACGGTTGGCCGCCTCATCTTCATAGGGCTCGTAACGAGAGAGTATCTCCGCGCCCACCGCGCGTCCTATGTAGTACTCCTGTTCTGGAGTGAATCCCTCGAAAGCCCTTTGAAACCTCTTTGTTACTCGCTGTACGGTCCGCACGTGGTCATCCGTGATGACACCGGTTTGACGAAAAAGCCTGGCCCCGCGGTTGGCGGTGGTAGCGCACGCGGCGATAGTCATCAGAAGCATGACGGATACAATGACTCGAGTGAAGCTCGCTGCTCGAAAGTGGGCTGCCGAGCCTCCAATGCCTTGCGAGCCGTTCATCTTTCACCTCCGCCCCGCAGCGAAAGGCCCCCTTCCCGAATGAACTCGAATAGCCTTTCCAACTCCACACCAGATTCTTCCATTCGATCCACCGCGGAATAATTCGGGCCTTGCTCCTCCTTGTAGTTGGTCTCGATCTCTTGATTGAAGCCCCTGGCCGCAAGAGCAAGCTCATCGGTATCCGCGCCAAGACGAGAGTCCTGCTCTCCGGCTGTGAACGTGAATCTCCGAGTCTCCAGGGCAGACCGATGAACCCACCCCTCCGTACCGGAGCCGCTCCTAACCATCAGCCACGCATCCTCTTCTCTGTAGGAGCCCAATAGCTGGACCGAATCCTCGTACGACAGAGTCGCGAGCACCTCCCCAAAGAAGCTCTGCGTGGTTCTGATTTGCGTCTCTTTTACGATTACGGAAACGCTCCGCTCTGTTCTCGAAAGACCTGAAGCCGACCATACGAAGCTGCAAACGAGAAGCAGACCAAGCAGTCTACATTTACGCATCTCGCTCCTCCATTAGTGAAGACCGCACCGGCTCAGTATAGCTCAAGCGAACGCAAGTCGTCTCTTTGCCAAGACGAGCAATCCCCGTCGAAGGCAACGCCTGTAAAGGATGGACGTCAAAGAAGGGAAAGAGCACCCGTTCACGTCCAGATTCCAGGCGGGGAGCCCACCAATCAAGCCCTGACAAAGCGTCAATTCGCCACCCGCACACGTACTCCCGATGAACGGAGCTCAAGGCTCTGGCCGCCATTCCTTGCGCCGCTCCAACACCCTTCGGCAAATCCCACGACCCTTCCATCCACAAGGAGCGCAGGCCATCTCGAAGGCCTCTAGCGTCATCCGCTCGGCAAGCAGGCGCTTTGCCTCGCCCCAGCTTAGAATCTCATCGCCTTGGAGACCGAGCACGCGCGCGTGAGTTCTGTCGAGCTGATCCACCGCCTCCTGGGTTTCGCACAAACCGTTATCGAGCTTCGGGCAAAAGGAGCAGACCTCATCCGGGCCCTCCACGAGGCGTATCAAGACCTCGTCTCCATCGTTCTCATCGCGCAGCCGGGCAGCGATCATTCCATACTTCTCGATGAAGGCGCTCGAGTACCCCTCGCCCCTGAAGCAAAGGGTAC
>SKWY01000156.1 GCA_007128675.1 Deltaproteobacteria bacterium
AGAAGGCCGCGGCGAAGAAGGCCGGAGCGAAGAAGGCCGGAGCGAAGAAGACCGCGGCGAAGAAGGCTACGGCGAAGAAGGCTACGGCGAAGAAGGCTACGGCGAAGAAGGCTACGGCGAAGAAGGCTACGGCGAAGAAGGCTACGGCGAAGAAGGCTACGGCGAAAAAGGCCGGGGCGAAGAAGGCTGTCGCAACGCGATCAGCGGCCAAGCAGGCGAAGGCAAGGAAGCCCTCTGTCAGGAAGAAGTAATGGCGGGTTGAGACTGCTATGCTCGTCTTTGGTTCGGGCCTCCGGCTTGTCCAACCTTTGCCTTCAAAGAGTCATTGGAGACAGGACGATGAAGTGGGCATTGATTTCGCTCGTGCTGCTTATGGGGATAATGCTTTCGAGCTGCGCCGGACGTACGCCGGTATGGAACAGGGCTGGCGAGGAGCGTTTGCCCGAGACCACATTGCTCGATGAGGCAGCTCTTTTGCGATCCGAAGGCGATACCTTCTTCAAGGAGGGTGCCCGAGAGGAGCGGGTCCGAGATGCTTTGGTGCGCTGGCAGCAGGCGGTCGACATCGACCCGCGAGACCACGATGTCTACCAAAGGATCAGTAGGGCTTATGCGTTCCTGGCAACCGAGCATCTGCCCGAGGACGCCGATGAGCAGGCCAGGGCCGCAGAGGAAGGTATTGTTGCCGCCGAAAGGGCCTTGATGCTCATCTCCCCCGAGTTTGGGGAGCGCATGGCAAGGGGTGCCAACATCGTCGAAGGGATGGAGGTGCTCGGAGCCGAGGCGGCACAGGCGCTCTACTGGTATGCGGTCAACCTCGATGTCTGGCTCCAGCACCAGTCCAGGTGGGTTCGAATGCGTAAAAAGGGCCATTCGGAGCTGGCGGTCAACCGGGTCTTGGAGCTGGACGAGCAATGCCTTCACGGAGCCGCCCATCGATTCTTCGGGAAGAAGCTCGCGGCCCGTGATGAGTTCGATGAGGCAAGAGAGCATCTGGAAAAGGCTCTAGAGATGGCTCCCGAGCATCTGACGAACAGACTCTTGCTCGCCAAGATGATCGCCGTCCCACTGCAGGATAGGGAGATGTTCGAGGAGCATTTGGGGTTCATTCTCGAAGCCGAGGATGAAGTGCTTGTCGAGCAGCTACCCGAGGTCGAGGGTGTACGGGAGCGAGCGAGGGTTCTTTTTGCCAGAACCGAGGAACTCTTCTAGGCTGATGGCTTTGTGCTCGTACCTCGGCGTTATTGCCCCGTATTTCTTGTCATGAGAGATTCTGCCTCGCTAATCGAACGGCGGCTGCCCCCGTTTCTTCTGCCATGCATGCTCGTCTTCGTCCTCGTCGTCTTCCCAAGCTGCCGCCGTCCTCTCCCTGAGTTCGGACCCAGCCCCCATGATGATGCCGAGGTCGTCCTCGCCAAGACGCGAGAACGCCAGCTCGCCCCGGAGTCTCTGATAGGCGATGCGCGGGTGCGTATAGCTGGGCCGTTTGGACGAGGGTCAGCCGACCACTTCGTAGTGGTGCGGGCACCTGCCAACTTGAGACTCGAGACCCTTTCCTTCTTTGGCAACCCAATGGTGCTTGTCTTGGTCTCGGACGGGGACTTTCTGCTGTGGGAGATCGAGGCCAATCGAGCATGGGAGGGTCCCGCTACGCAAGAGAGTCTTGCCATGCTCTTGCCAATCGAGCTTGGACCCGAAGAGATAGTGGGGCTCCTACGTGGAATGCCTCTTCTATTCGAGGACGAGAAGAGGCTGGAGCTAGATCACGAAAATCGAAGATATGTGGTCAGCCTGCGAGAGGGCGCAAGTTGGCAGCAGCTCATGGTGCATCCCAATGAGTACACCGTGGAGCAGGCTTTATGGTTCGATGCCGAAGGAGAGGTTCGAGCCGCCCTTCACTACGATCGTTTCAGGGAGGTGTCGAACGGCAGGGTTTTTCCTCACGAGATCCGCTACGAGACGGCCGATGGCGTCTCCCTCCGAGTTCTCTATCGGGACATCTCCTTCGAGCCCGATCCACCCCAGCTCGACCGCCTATTCGAAGTGGCGTTGCCGGACCATGTGCCCGTGGCGCCTCTGGAAACAGGCGCCCGGATGCAACCCGTGATGCCTGATCTCGAGGATAGTTGACCCCGCGTTTCATATGACCTGGCCCTTGTCTTTTGCCCCAATCCCCAAATCGTCGGTTAACATACGCTGCCCGCGCTCCGCGGGCCGACTCATCGCGCTCGCAAAGCCGCGCTTCTGCTCGCGCTCGACACGGCTTCAGGTCACTTCCCAGGTGAAAGCGCTTTTTCGCCCGAAGGTGGGAGTTCCTCAATTGAATCGATCGCTTGCCCGGTTCCTCGAAAGAGCGACCCGACGATCAAGGCCAATCCCACTCGTCTTGACCGTCTTTTTGGCGCCATGATAGCAAGGGGACTTCTCTCTTTCAGGAAAGCTTTCGAAAAATCAATGATTTAGCAGTGTTGGAGGTGTGTGTGACAACTGGCCAAAAGGGTGTCTTGGCGCTAGTGATCGCAGCGTTGCTCGTTGCCGCGGGCTGTCTCGTCAGGGGCAGCGATGAGGATGAGGAGGATGTGATACCCACGGCGACACTCGAGGATGAACACGAGATGGACGATTGGACTGCCGGTCGTCTGCCCGAGGAGGTGGTCGAGGGAGAGCCGAGACGGGGCGGTAGCCTCGTGGTCCGGATGACCGTAGATCCTCCATCCCTCAATCGGCTCGTCGACAGCGACTGGTGGGGGGCTCGCATAGCGGAGCTGGTATACGAGCGGCTCGTCGACATGGATCCATATGACGATCCGGACTACGCCTATCGGCCGGTGCTCGCCGAGAGCTGGGAGGAGAGCGAGGATGGCACCGTCTTCACGTTCAAGTTGCGAAGGGATGTGAGCTGGCACGACGGAAAGCCTTTCACCGCCCATGACGTCATCGCCACTTTCGACAAGGTTCTTCATCCCGAAACGCGCTCGGTGCACGTCCGGGCATACATGGAGGAGCTGGAAAGCGTTGAGGCGCTAGACGACTACACAGTGCGCTTCACTTGGAAGCAGCCCTACGCACTTGCAATGTCGGCCATGGGAACGACGATACAGCCAGGTCATATCATCGGCCCGATGTCGCCAAGTGACTACAATGAGGCAACCAGCAACCCGCTGCACCGCCGCCCCTTGGGAACGGGACCTTGGAGGTTCGTGGAGTGGGCCAGCAATCGCCGTATCGTGCTGGAACGCAACGACGACTATTGGGGGCGTCCTCCGTACCTGGACCGGCTCGTCTTCAGGATAGTGCCGGACAATACGGTGGCTTTGCAGCTCACTGAACGAGGCGAGATAGATCTTCTGGTGGGAATACAGCCCGAGCGGTGGGTGGACATGACGAGCTCCTATCTGCGGGAGAATTACCACCGTTCAGCACATCACGACTCCAACTACTCCTGGATCGGGTGGAATCAAGACCATCCTTTCTTTCGGGACGCTAGAGTCAGAAGAGCCCTTTCCTATCTCATAGATCGTCCGGGAATCATCGAGCACATCTATTATGGTCTCCCTCTGCCCGCAAATTGTCATTTCTACTGGCGAAGCGATGCATGCGATCCCTCGCTGGAAACCTTGCCCTATGATTTCGACACGGGCATATCTCTGATGGCCGAGGCTGGCTGGAAGGATACCACGCAAGATGGTTTCTTGAACAATGAAGCAGGGCAGCCTTTCCGTTTCACGTTCATGCTTCCCTCCGGAAACGCTACCGTGCAGCGTATGGCCACGAAGATGCGCGAGGACTTTCGCCGAGCGGGCATCGACATGCATATTCAACAAATCGAGTGGGCCGGATTTACCAGGCGGCTGCGTGAGCGAGAGTTCGATGCGTGCACTCTTGCTTGGTCTGGAGGCCATCCTCACGGTGGCGATCCAACGCAGATTTGGCACTCCAGCTCCATTGATGGCGGTTCAAACTACATCGGCTACCATAACGAGGAGGCGGATCGTTTGATAGAGAAAGCCCGCGTCGAAATGGATCCCGAAAGGCGCAATGAGATGTGGCGCGAGTTTGGACGCATTATCTACGGGGAGCAGCCGTACACGTGGCTCTGGACCAGCCCCAGGCTGACACTGATTCACAATCGTTTTCGAGGAGTGCGCGAGAGCTTGATGTGGTGGCAGTTTACTGATTGGTGGGTGGCTGACGAGAGTGAGGACCCTGTAGACGAGTCGGCTGGCGAGGTCTTCAGTGATGATGCCGCTGTGCTGGAGGAACGAGGAGGGGCGAAAGAGTCCCTTGAGAACGACATGACGTCCGATGAGGCAGATATCGCTTCGGACGCGGGGGATGTCACTTTGCCGGCCGAGAATTAGTTGGTCCGACAGTGTCGTGGATTGTGCCTTTCAAGGAGGCTCGATAGCCCATGTGGCAGTACATAGTTCGCCGATTGCTCCTGATGATTCCGACCTTTTTCGGAATCACCTTCGTGTGCTTCCTGGTTCTAAGGATGGCCAATGTCGATCCGGTCGCATCCCAGATGGAGATGGGGCTGCAAGGTGGACAGGTTTCACAGGAGGCCATTGAGCATCTGCGTAGAATCTACCACTTGGACAAGCCTTGGTACGAGCAGTATGCGAGGCTAGTCGTACGCCTTACTCGGCCGGTTTGTATCGATTATCTGGAAGAAGGCCAGTTCACATCCGCTTGGCGGCCGATGTCACGACTTGCTTGTGGTAATCAGAGTCGCATCAGCCTCGATCTCGGCACGTCTTGGCGAGACGGTCGGCCGATAATCGAGATTATCGCCGAGGCTCTACCGATTACGGTGCTGTTGGCTTTGCTGTCTCTTTTCATCGCATACTCGATAGCTATACCGCTGGGGATCTACTCCGCCGTCAGGCAGTACAGTGTCGGAGACCAGATCAGTACCGTTGTCGTGTTCATGCTCTATTCCTTGCCGAAGTTCTGGATTGGCACAATGCTCCTCATTTTCTTTGCTGGTGGGCACTATCTCGATTGGTTCCCCCTGCAGGGCTGGCACAGCTTCGAGGGTTTCGAGGAGATGAGTCTCGGTGAGCGAATTGGTGATGTGGCTTGGCATATCGTTCTTCCGCTCGTGACGCTCTCGTACAACGCCTTCGCGGCGCTTTCTCGCTACATGCGTACAGGGATGCTCGAGGTCATAAGGCAGGATTATATTCGTACCGCGCGCGCGAAAGGTCTGTCGGAGAAGACGGTTGTGTTCAAGCATGCGCTTAGAAATAGTCTCATTCCGATAATTACCATGTTGGGGTTGCTGCTCCCTTTCATGGTTAGTGGATCCGTGGTCGTGGAGTTCATCTTCGGTATCCGCGGTATGGGCGGGGTAGCTCTGGAAGCCATCCGGCTGCCCGATTACCCGCTTGTCATAACAATAGTCGCGTTCGTGTCGCTTTTGACCATGCTCGGCATACTGATATCGGACATTCTGTATGGCGTTGTCGATCCGCGCATCAGCTACGGGAAGGGGAGCTAGATATGTCCACCTCCGAGTCGATGATGACCGAAAAGAAGGCTGTCGCGGAGCCGGCGGCGAAGACCCCGCAGGGTGAGGGGCCTTTGGCAAAGCCCGTCAAGCGCAGCTACTGGCGAATGGTTGGGCGACAGTTTTGGCGCCGGAGAATAAGCCGTGTCGGGCTGTATGTGATCGCCTTGATCTTCTTGATGGCTTTTTCCGCAGATTTTCTGGCGTCGGATAAACCTGTTCTCTTGCACATGGACGGCAAGACCTGGGTGTTTCCGAATCTTACGGATCCTTCCGATCTGCGAAGGTACGACAACAATACGCTGATAGACGTAATGGGGCCGGATGACTGGGCGTTGATGCCTCTGGTGAGCTGGTGGGGCGTCAATAATCATGACTTCACCGCGATCCTCGAAGCGCCATCGCGACGCCATCTGTTGGGCACGGATCCTTCTGGACGGGATGTCATGACGCGTGTGATTCATGGAACACGGGTCAGTCTCGCGGTCGGAATCCTGGCGGTGAGCATAATGGTGGTCGTCGGCGTATTGCTCGGAAGCTTGGCGGGCTTCTATGGTGGCAAGGTCGATGCGGTAATCATGCGTATCGTGGAGATCTTTCTTTGCATACCCACCATGCTGCTCATAGTGACGGTGCTTGCCATCCTGGCGCCAAGCGGCTGGTGGATGGTGGTCGCCATGATGGTGTGTATCGGGCTGACCGGCTGGACGAACATCGCGCGATTGATCAGGGGCGAGATATTCAAGGTCAAGGCACTGGAGTACGTACAGGCCTCGCGTGCTCTGGGGGGCTCGGATGTCCGAATAATCCTTCGGCATGTGATTCCAAACTCCATTAGCCCCGTGCTGGTCTCAGCCACTTTCGGCATCGCTTCGGCCATCTTGCTCGAAGGAGCGCTATCCTTCTTGGGCTTCGGTATTCCTCCGGATATGGCTTCGTGGGGAGGGATCCTGACCGCGGCTAGAGGCAACATTTCAGCTTGGTGGCTTGCCATATTTCCAGGTTTCGCGATCTTCGTGACTGTCACCGCATATAACCTTCTTGGTGAAGGATTGAGGGACGCTATCGATCCGAGGCTGAAGACGTGATCGCAAAGGATTGGGAAGCAACACTAAAGAGGGCTCGCCACCTGGTCGTGGTCGGGCTCAGGGGCAAGTAATGGCAAAGCGTAAGAAGCTCGGAGAGATCTTGGTGGAGAGTGGGCTGCTGGACGAGATGCAGCTCAACTCAGCTCTGGGACATCAGCGTCAGTGGGGCGGTCGTTTGGGAGAAGTGCTGGTCCATGGCGGATTCGCGACGGAGGATGAGATTGCGGAGTGTCTGGCGGCCCAGCTGGATCTTCCCCGAATCGACATATACGAGTCTGGTGTGGACCCGGCTGCGGCGCGGCTTCTGCCGGTAGACATGGTCGAGACCAATGATGTGCTTCCGGTCAAGCTGGAAGGCGAGGTTGGCGACCGAGGAGCATTCATTTGGGTTGCGGTCGCCGATCCGACCAACTTGCCCGCCATCGACGAGGTGCAGTTTCGAACCGGAAAGAGGGTGCGAGCGGTGGTCGTCACTCCCTCACAGCTGCAGGCCGGAATCAGGCATGCATACCACGGTGAGCCATTGGAGAACCTCAGGGCTCAAGGGGCTTTGGGTCCTCAATCGGAGCAGGCCTTCTCACCCGACTCTCTCGTGCACGGAGGCAGCGAGTTCTCGAGTCCGGACGAGGGGGAGCTGGTGCTGGAGCTGGATCGAAATCAACCGACCATGGGAGCACCTACGACTAAGAGTGCCGGTGATGAAGACCCTGGGGGGAGGACTCCATCAAACCCGGAAATGCAACAAGCCATTGTCTCGACTCTGGAAGGCATCGTTGCAGGCAAGAGCATGCCCAAGGAGCTGCAGAGGCATGTGAGCCCCACTCAGATGCTTTCCGCGATCATTCGTGTGCTGGTGCGAAAAGGCGTCTGTGACGTGACGGAGCTCGCTGAAGAGCTTCAGAGGAGCTAGACGGCATGTCCACGCCCCTGTTGTCCATTGAAAACCTGATCACTGCGTTCGAGACCGATGACGGCCGAGTAATCGCGGTGGACGATGTGAGCGTTCGCATGGGGGAAGGAACGACTCTTGGTGTAGTCGGAGAGTCGGGGTGCGGAAAGAGCGTTACGGCCCTGTCTGTTCTAAGGCTCATTCCAGATCCACCTGGACGCATCCTCGATGGGCGCATCATGTACCGGGGCGAGAATCTCCTTGAGAAGAGCGAGGAGGAGATGCGCCGGATAAGAGGAAAACGGATATCGATGATCTTCCAGGAGCCGATGACCTCCTTGAACCCAGTCTTCACCGTTGGTGATCAGATTGGAGAGACAGTCCGGCTGCACGAAGGCGTATCCAAGGCCGCGGCGAGGGCAAAGGCCGTCGAGATGTTGAAGCTCGTAGGTATACCCGCGCCATCGGAGCGCGTGGATTCGTACCCCCACCAGCTCTCGGGCGGCATGCGTCAGAGAGTGATGATTGCGATGGCCTTGGCGTGCGATCCTGATCTCTTGATAGCCGACGAGCCCACGACGGCCCTCGATGTGACGATCCAAGCTCAAATCCTCGAGCTCATCAGCCGTCTCCAGGCGGAACGTGGCATGGGGGTCATGCTGATCACTCACGATCTGGGAGTCATTGCCGAGACATGTGATGAGGTGGTCGTGATGTATGCCGGCAAGGTCATCGAAAGGGCAGGAGTCGAGGAGCTCTTCGAGTGCCCGAGGCATCCTTATACGGCGGGCCTGCTCGCCTCCATCCCAGGAATCCACCCAATGCCCAAGGGGGAGAAGCCGCGGCTGCCCGCCATCTCCGGCACGGTGCCGAGCCTCTTGGAACTGCCCGGAGGCTGCAGGTTCAGGACCAGGTGCGAGCGAGAGCTGCCACAGTGTGCCTCAAAAGAGCCGAAGCTCGAGGATTGGGACGGTGACGGACACCTCGTGGCTTGCATCAACTCGCCAAGGGCGAAGAAGGCATCATGAGCGAAAAAGAAGTGCTACTGGAGTGCGAGGATCTCAAGACTTTCTTTCCCGTTCGCGGCGGTGTGCTCTCGCGAACGGTAGGCTATGTGCGAGCTGTCGACGGCGTCAGCTTGAAGGTCAGACGAGGTGAGACCCTGGGTCTTGTCGGAGAGTCTGGCTGTGGAAAGTCGACCCTAGGCCGCACGCTCATAAAGCTCTATGAGCCTACGGGGGGGGCGATTCGTTTTCTTGGCCAGGATATCACCCGTTTTGGGCCTGCCATGATGCGCCCTCTCCGCCGGAAGATGCAGATGATCTTCCAGGATCCCTATGCTTCCTTGAACCCGAGAATGACCGTGGGTGGAATCGTTGGCGAGGCGCTCTCCATACATGATTTGGGTGAACGAAAAGAGCGCAAGAAGCAGGTGGTCGATCTCTTGGAGAAGGTCGGTTTGCGTCCGGAAGCGGCTGATAGGTATCCCCATGAGTTCTCCGGCGGACAGCGGCAGAGAGTCGGAATCGCAAGAGCCCTTTCGGTCTCGCCGGATCTGATAATCGCCGACGAGCCCGTCAGCGCTCTCGACGTCTCGATTCAAGCCCAGGTCATCAATCTCCTCAAGGATCTACAGGACGAACTCGACCTCACCTTTATTTTTATCGCCCACGATCTGAACGTCGTCGAGTACTTCTCCGATAGGGTGGCCGTGATGTATCTTGGCAAGGTCGTCGAGGAGGCGCCGTCCAGGGAACTCTACCGAAATCCCAGGCATCCGTACACGCGGGCTCTTCTCTCGGCGGTTCCAGAGTCGAAGCCGCGCAAGGAAAAGAAGGCTCGCGTGCTCTTGGAAGGAGATGTTCCTTCCCCCATGAACCCACCGTCCGGATGCTACTTTCACCCTCGTTGCGCCCATGTCACGGATAGATGCAGGCTCGAGTCGCCAAAGGCCTACTCCGTTGGAGAGGATCATTTCTCCGCGTGCTTCCTCGCGGACCCAAAGACCTCTTCAGTGGCGGCCGGCGAAGAGAGAGAGGCTTTGCAGGCGGAGTCGGAGCTCGAGGAGACACTTGGTGGCTCCGACCGGGAATCCGAGGCTTCCTCTTCGGGGGCTTGACCGGTGCCAGGCCGCCTAGTCTAGTCTTCAAGGAAATGGAGGGTGGGAGAACGCACTTTTCTTCGGAAACAGAGCGCTTGAAACGCAGTGTTGGCAAAGAGCCGAGAAGAATGTCTCGTGACAATAGAACTCGCCTGGGAATCCGCTTCCTTCTGTCCCACCACTATCCAGAGCACGAGCACCGTTGCGTCAGCCTGTTTGGGCGGCCTGTTTGTGCCAGGTGCCTAGGTTTGTACCCGGCTCTGATATTGGGTTTGGTCGGCTTGTTCTGGCTGGACGGTCGAGGCCCCGCAGGCGACATGGCACCGCGGCCTTTCGAGGGGGCCTTCTTGACGCTGCTGGTCGCCCCAGCGCTCGTAGACTGGGTGAGGGGAAGAGTCCGCCCGAGCAGCGGCTCCAACGCGGTGCGTCTTGTGACGGGGGCTTTGCTGGGCCTGGCCTTGGCTCGAGTAGTGCATCTTCATGCCAAAGCCCCTTTTCAGCAACCGGCGCTCGATGTCATGTTGGTGCTTGCCCTTGGCGTAGCCGCCGGAGAAGTGATCGCCAGGGCGCTTTTGGAGCAGGAGCCGAAGCGTAATTCCAACTATACTATTGGCGAAATGGATCCAAAGGGCTGCTCGGACGTCCAAGTCAGCGAGGGCCCGGTGGCGAGACCGGATGAGCGAAGCGAGCACCGATGAGGCACTACTAGGCCGATACAAGCACAATGGTGACGTGCGAGCCTTCGAGCTTCTGGTCAAGCGGCATCGCAAAGCCCTGTTCAACTTCATTTTCAGGTTCGTTGGAGAAGCGGACAAGGCGGAGGATCTTTTGCAAGACGTCATGGTCAAGATGGCCACTCGGGCGGCGGACTACGAGGGAAGGGCCAAGGTTCGGACCTGGCTGTTCACCATAGCCCGCAATCTTGCCGTGGACGAGCTTCGTAAGGCTCGTCATCGCAGGGCCGTCTCCTTGGATGCCCCAGCGTCACAGGATGACGGAATGGGGCCGATGGTGGAGCGAGTTCCAGGGAGTATGCCTTCCCCCGATAGGGCGGCATCGGCTGCTCGGCTCCAGCCGATACTGAAAGCCGCCATCGCAGCCCTCCCCGAGGACCAGCGAGAGGTCTTCCTTCTTCGGGAGTATGCCGGCGTGCCATTCAAGGAGATCGCGAAGATCACTGGGACCGGACCCAACACGGTGAAAAGCCGCATGCGTTATGCACTCGAGGGGTTGCGACGTTTTCTCGAGGAGACGGGGATCGAGGCTGTCGAGGCCGAGGAGTCGAATGAGTCGGCGGAGGCTGTGGGCACATGAGGCTCGATTGTAAATCCATGGATGAGAGACTTGTCGATTACGTCTACGACGAGCTCGAGAATGAAGAGCTTGCCTCTATGAAGGCACACCTCGAGGAGTGCCCCGAGTGCCGGGAGCAGGTCGAGTCCTTGATGGGGACTCGTACGGTGATGTCGAGGATCGAGCAGGCATCTCCGACCCGTGACGATACATATGTCTTGCAGGTGGCAAGGAGGCAGGCCAAGAGCCTTGGGATGAGCGAAGAGAGCCCGGGTCTTTTGGAGAGGTTCGGCAGCTGGTTTTCAAAGAGGCCGGGCCTTGTGGCGGTTCCAGCGGCCGGGCTCATGCTCGTCGCCATCGTGACCGTGACCTTGGGAGACGAGATTCGATCCGTGTTTGGTGCCTCGGCCGACTCCTTGGCGGGCGAGACGTTGGGGCCTCCGACTCTTCTCCAGGATAAGGCCGCCAAAGCGCCGGATGCCGACAGGGAAGCAAGAGGTATTCGAGACTTTGTCGGCCCGAGTAGAAGTCTCGAGGAGGAGCGGCGTCTTGGTGATCGTGATCTCGCCCCGCCAGAGCATGAGCACGAACCTGGAGCGTCCCAGGAAGAGTCTCCAGCCGGACAGGTCGTGTCTCCCCTGCCGGAACGCAGGGCAGCCCCCGCAAGGGGGAGGAGCGTGGCCAAAAGGCTTTCCAAGGCTCCGGCCGAGCAGGCCCAGACGGCAAGACGTAGCGCCGCGCCGCCTCCGTCGTCTCGTGCCGCCCAGGATCCTTTCGTGGGATCATCGCCGGGGCCGGGAGTACAAGAGGAGGCCTCGAGGCCAGAGGTCGAAGACCGCGTCTTGGCTCCGTCCCGGTCCAGGCCGCCTCCCGCTGCAAAAGCGAGGCGGGCGCCGTCTCCCGGACCTCGGGCCGAGTACAGCGCCGAGGCGGACGTGCACCAAGCACCTGGCGATGAGAGCCTGTCGTTGGACCTGGAAGACTCGTCGCAGCCGGATCGGTTCGAGCTTCATCCCACGCTCCAGAGGGCTGCCAATCTCTTGAGCCGGGGAGAGTACGAGGAGGTCTTGGCGCTTCTCGCGGGCTTTTCATCGTCGAGCGGCGAGCTGATGGCGAGAGCGCACGCGTTGAGGGCCCAAAGCTTCGAGCGGCTTGGGCGCCACTCGGAGGCCAGGACCGAGTGGCAAAGGGCGCTCGAGGCCGACCCCGAAGGGTCCTCGGGCGCCGATGCGCGCCGAGCACTCGAGTCTCGGTAGAGGCCAACGCGGGGTCTTTGAAGCAACACCACCCACTGTTGATGAGTTGGCCGCTACAACTGCTCGAGGAACATGTGTGCCTGTAGCTGCGCGGCGGTTCCCCTCATGCCGCTTTACCTACACGCCCCTACACGCGGTCAGCCGTTGTCCATTTGACCGATATCAGCCACGGTTAGTCCTTGTATGATCAAGTCGTGAGTCCCCTTCGAAAAAGAGCATCGGGCCAATCGGGTCAGGCCGCTGTCGAGACGGCGATCGTGTTGCCGCTCATGATCTTTCTCGTGCTGGGAGTGATCCAGCTCGCCATGCTTCAGCACGCCAGGTTGATGACCGAGTATGCCGCCTACAATGCCGTCAGGGCTGGAATAGTCTGGAATGGTGACCAATGCATGATGAGACGGGCGGCTGTCATAAGCATACTGCCGACGCTGGGCGCCACCGACACTCTGACCGGGACGAGCGAGCCCTTCGGCTCCGATAGGCCCGGACTCTTCCAGACCTGGGCCATGGCCAGCGTATTGGTCGCAGGTGGAGATCTCGCCGGAGGCATACTCGATTGGATAGGCATCGGTGGTGAGGCCATTAGCGATTTCCTCTTGGTGGATATCGAGATTCTCAACCCCACCGAGGATGACACGCAGTTCTTCCGTGATGGGCCCGATGGGCCGGAGGAGATGGATTTCGACGTGGTTGCCGGTGTGCCCGG
The DNA here is from genome assembly GCA_007128675.1 of Deltaproteobacteria bacterium. Classification (GTDB taxonomy): domain Bacteria; phylum Myxococcota; class Myxococcia; order SLRQ01; family SLRQ01; genus SKWY01. Next base: position 12,846 of record SKWY01000156.1, read on the forward strand.
AGGTCCCGACTTCGACTCGCGGCCAGGAATGCGCGAGGCCAACGTGCTAACGGTCAGGGTGCATTTTCTCTACCCGATGCGCATCCCCTTCGCCAACTGGACGATCTTCTACAGCTTCCTAGCCCATAGAGCTGGTCTCGGGGTGAGCGGCTCCTTTTTTGGTCCTGGACTCGGGTCGGGGGGCTCCATAGTCACTGGTTCCGGCGTCGACACGGGAGCGAGTGGCCACGTGGCGGCGGTGATGGGAGGGCCCATGGAGGGCCTGGATGGCGAGACGGTCACGAGGGGATGGTCGCTCAATGTCCTTTGGGAGCTTGGACAGCGCACGGGCATCTACCTCTTTCCTTTGCATGCCGTGCACTCGATGAGAATGCAATCCAACTTCTTCCGAAACTCCTTCGACCCACCCGCATTTGGTGAGTGTCTTTTCTAGAGAACAAAGGCAAGGACAAGGCCCATGCTGATTCGTTTCTGGCGATCGACACGCGACGAAGACGGCCAAGCTATTGTGATAGCCGCAATCGGTCTGCTGGTGGTGGCGATGGTCGTGCTCGCCACCGCGACCCTCGGCAACGCAATCCATGAGAAGGTGCGCCTCCAAAATGCCGCTGACGCCGCCGCCTACTCCACGGCCGCCGTGCAGGCCAGGGCCTTCAACTTCTACTCGTTTACGAACAGGACGATGGTCAGCCACTACGCGGCCATCATGCTTCTCCAGTCTTATCTCGTTGTTGCGACCTTCATCTTCTCGGCAATCAACACGGTGCTCTCGGTGGTCAACGTATTCGGGGCGATATGTGCGGGAGAATGTCAAATAGGGTGCGATCTATTGGAACTCATTCCAAAAGTTGGGCCCTTCATCAAGGCTGTCGCCGTGATAGCGGGCGCAATAGACATGGCTCTAGGGTGGATCAGCGACGCTATACGGACGATCTTGTGGGGCACGGACGATGGCGCCTTCAGGGGGCTCGACTATCTTGTCGGCTGGGTTGCCACCAGAGCATTCGTGGCGGCCAACTGGATTCTATACCTGGCACAGCTGACCGTGATGTCGGCCACCACGGCCTTCGTGGTGACGGGCGGAAGACAGGTCATAGACGAGAGCTACGAAGGGACCGGCAGGGAGTCGCCCGAGCACGGCCTGAGCGTCGTTGGGGATGATCTGGGGCCAGTGGCCCTCTTCAATCAGTGGCAGTGGGCCAGGGCTCATGACGCCAACGCCCTCAACGCCGTGCCGCCCGGTCATCCCGAGGCCCTCTTGGGCTCCCTCGGCCTATGGAACCCCGAGGATTGGCTGGAGGAGGACATGTGGGATGTGGACCCGGGCGTCCAGAGGGCACAAAGGATAATGACGGAGATCTCCAACGCCACGAGGCCGAGCCCCTTCGTCTACAACCGTAGCCTCGATGGCACGATGGTCGGTTCGATACTCGACACTATCTCCGATGCGACGGCGGGCTTCTTCAACCTGGAGGTTCACGGAGAGACGAAGATGATCACCCCCTCGTGGCCGGGCCACGATTTCGAGAACCCGGGAGAATGCAACGATTACGGCGCCCTGTACGATGAGTGCGATCTTAGGACCGGCGCGACCCGGGCTGGGCGGACGTACATGCCTCAAGGCGGGAGCATCGTGGCCGACCAATGGATGCTGATTGCGTATCGCATTGGTGGCGAAACCATCGGCGGCTTCGATATGACCGAGAGTGAGATGGGGATAAACTTTCCCGATTGGGTGCCCAGCTTTTTCGCCAACATATTCAATCATAAGTTCACGCCGGGAGCCAGGCAGTCTGCTCTTGCGGCCACTCATCGATCGACCTCGCAGTCCGATCGATGGGGATGGCACTGCTCGACGCATCTCAAGGAAACCAAGTTTCCCAACATACCTGGTGTTTGTGTGATTACCTGGAGGACTATCGACGACGAGGCCTCGGACTGCGACAGGCCCGAGCCCAACGAGCGAGAGGGCGGCAACCATCCTTGGTGGGGAGTCACCCCTTTCGTGAAGTTCAACCCATCGCGGGAGGCCGGTGCGCTCAAGGACTTTCACCAGCCCAACGTCTTCGTTTGGCTCCATCAGCCCCCCGAACAAATCAACCGGGACCCCATGCTGCAGCAGACGCTAATCAGCCTTGGCGGCTGGGAGGCCGAGATCGACACGAGCGTCGAGGCCGACGGCGAGATCGCAGCCATGTTG
>SKWY01000282.1 GCA_007128675.1 Deltaproteobacteria bacterium
GCTATCGCGTTGTCGGCCGTGGCATACGCCGTGATCATCACCACCTCCGTAGCCGGAAAGTAGCGCTTGACCGCCTCCAGAATCTCTAGTCCCGAGATGCTGCCGAGCCGAAGGTCCGTTATCACGAGATCGTACTCCTCGCCGGCGACCCGGCGCAGCGCTTCCTTGCCGTCACCAATCGACTCGACCTCGTGGCCGGCCTTGGACAGTAGGATCTCCAGAAACTCGCGCATGGAGCGCTCGTCATCGACGATGAGTACTCTTGCCATAGGCATCCACCAAGCTCGCTAACCTGTCTCCATCAGGGCCATACCATTGTCAGCGGGCAGCTCTATCGTAAAGCAGCTCCCGGCTCCCTTCTCGCTTCTCACATCGATAATTCCATCATGAGCCTCCACCGTACGATGTACCAATGCAAGCCCAAGCCCCGTACCGCTATCATGAGTCGTGTAGAAGGGGTCGAAGATGCGCTCCAGATCCTCCCGCGCGATGCCTGGGCCGTCATCCATCACCGAAAGGCGAGCCCGGCTGCCCTCCTTCTCCACAACCACCTTGATCTTGCCGCGGCCTTCCATTGCCTGAGCCGCGTTCAAGAGCAGATTCAATAGGGCGCGGCGAAGCTGCCCTTCATCACCAAAACCCAAGACATTATCAGGGGCCGAGATCTCTACCTCGCAAGATGCCGCCATGGGATCGAGGCGAAATAGCTCGACCGCTTCCTTGGCGATGCGATCGAACGAGACCTTCTCCTTGCGAAGCGGCGCGGGCTTTGCGAAACCCAAGAAATCATCTATCAGCCGGTCTAGCCGCTCGGTCTCCCTAATCACAATATCCATCAAGGCGGCGTTTCCAGCCCCTTCGGGAAGCTCGCTTTTCAACAGCTCCACCGATCCGCTCATCGAAGAAAGGGGATTTCTGATCTCGTGCGCCAGGCCCGCGGCAAGTACACCGACCGCCGCGAGGCGCTCGTTACGTCGCACCTGCTCCTCCATCTGGCGAAGAACCGTCAGGTCTTGGAACACAACCACGACCCCTCCCGGAGCGTCGCCAAGAGGCGTAAGCGGAGTTGCCGTAAAACCTATCTCTCGCTGCTGCCCACCAAGCGAGGCCTGGATCTCTCCTCTCTTCGCGCGTGAGGGAGCCGATGGATCTCCGATTGCGCCGGCAAGCTCGGGAAGAACCTCCTCGAGCGAGCGGCCTCGCCAATCATCGTCCACGGCTCCAAGAACCTCCTGCCCCGGTCGATTGATGAAGCTGATCCGGCCTGCCGGATCGAGGGTTAGTATTCCGGAAGCCACGGACTGAACGATTCGCTCATGGAGCGCCGACAATGCCGCCAGCCCCTCCTCCGCAGCGTAGAGACGCCGGCCCGTCTTTCGCTCCGCCTCGGAGAGGTAGCTTGCAAGGACGGCAATCACGAGGAAGCTAGCCCCGTTTATAAATAGGGTGAAGGCGAGCCTCGAGGGCCGCAGCGCCTGCGGCTCCATGAAATCCGCCGAAGGCGGAAGCAGTCCGAGCTGCAGCCCTAGAGTGACAAGACTGAAGGCGGCCGCCGAGAGCAGAGCCGCGAAGACTGCTCCTGGCCTATAAAGGAGAATGGCTCCATGGATTATGCCCAGGGAGAAGACAAAGGAGAAGACGCTCTCTCCACCGCCTGTGAGCCACACCAGAAAAGCAGCCATGAGCACGTCGCCGGCCACCTGCATATGCGCGATCCATGGGAGCCAGGCAGCTGGGCCGAAGCGCATCGCGACGAGGTAGACGATCGAGGCGATGTAAACAGCGGGCGTCAGACCATATAGGTAAACCTGCACCGGCGTCGTGAGGGCATCACGTTCCGTCAAGGTCAGGATGGCGGTCGCGGCAAACAGCACCGTGACGACCAGCAACCGAAAGAACGAAATCCAGACCAGCTTTCGGTATAGCCCCGGCCGGCCACCCGCGCTCGCGGGACCTTCCTTCGTCTTCAGCACGGTATCCGTGAAACTCTAATGGCCGCGCTCCTCTCTCTAGCCGACCGCACCAGCCAGCTCGAAGATCGGCAGATACATGGAGATGAGGAACCCACCAACGACAAAGCCCAAGAAGACCATCATGAAGGGCTCGATCATGCTCGTCAGGGCATCGACGGCTTGGTCGACCTCGTCATCGTAGAAGTCAGCGATCTTGTTGAGCATCTGATCCATGGCGCCTGTCGCCTCGCCAACCCCGATCATCTGGACGACCATTGGTGGAAAGACCTTCGTCTCCTGGAGGGGTTGTACAATCGTCTTACCCTCCGAGATGCCGGTTCGAACCTTCATGATCGCATACTCGACGACCCGGTTGCCCGAAGACTTGGCGCAGACCTCGAGGGCGTCCATGATGGCCACGCCGCTGGAGACCATGGTGCCAAGCGTGCGAGTGAAGCGAGCGACAGAGACCTTTCTGATGAGATCTCCAAAGAGCGGCAGCTTCAGCTTGAAGCTATCCCAGATCTCCCTGCCCCTCGGGTTTCGAGTGAAGAGCTTGAACAAGACGATGATGGCGACGATTACTCCTATCATGTGGAAAATGTAGCTTTGCACCCACTCCGACAGGTTGACTACCACCTGCGTCGGACCTGGCAGCGCCGTGCCGAAGTCGCTGAACATCTCTTCGAACACGGGCACAACGAAGAGCAGCAACACGAATGTGATCCCGATCGAGATGATGAGGACGATGATCGGGTAAGTCAGCGCTCCCTTGACCCTCCTGATCAGCTTGTCGTTCTTTTCGATGTAGGCTGCCAAACGCGAAAGAATCGTATCGAGAATACCGCCTATCTCACCGGCCCGGACCAACTGACAGTAGAGTTCATCGAAAACCTTCGGATGCTCTGTCAGGGCATCGGCAAGTGTCGCGCCCGATTCCACCTTCTCTCTGACCGCCTTAATGATTCCACGAAACGTTGGGTTCGGCGACTGCGACCCTAGGATCTCGAGGCACTGCACCAATGGCAGACCAGCGTCGATCATTGTCGAGAACTGACGCGTGAAGATGACGAGATCCTTGCGAGTGACGCCACCCAGTCCCGGAATTTTCAAGTCCGCGTCGAGAATGGTCCTCTGGCGAACCTTGCTGGGCGTAAGCCCCATCTGGCGAAGACGAGACTCGACAGAGCCCTTGTCGAGCGCCTCCATCTCCCCCTTCTTCTTCTCGCCGCCCTTGCCTTCGGCCTCCCAGATCCAAACAGGGTTAGCCTTCTTCGCCTTTGCAGTCGCCATTGATTACCTCCGGCCTTCCCTCGTGCCTCGAGCGGGTTGAGCCCCAGGCCCGGGCCGCGTGGTAGGCGTGTTCGTGAGCATCTGCCGTAGCTCGTCGGGATCGCTGGAGCGCGATAGCGCGTCGTCGACGGTTATTTGCCGCTTCTGCGTGAGTATCGCCAGGCACTGATTCAAGGTCTGCATGCCGTACTTTGCCTGACCCACCTGCATGGACGAGTAGATTTGATGCACCTTGTCCTCTCGTATGAGGTTTCGGATGGCTGGGTTCGGCACCATCACCTCGACCGCCAGCACCCGGCCCATCGCTCCCGCCTTGGGCATCAAGGTCTGACTCATCACGCCTTCGAGCACGAAGGAGAGCTGAGCGCGAACCTGCGGCTGCTGATAGGGGGGAAAGACGTCGATGATCCGGTTGATCGTCTGGACGCAGGAGTTGGTATGAAGCGTGCCGAATGCAAGGTGGCCTGTCTCCGAGATGGTCAGCGCCGCCTCTATCGTTTCTAGATCCCGCATCTCGCCGATCAGGACCACGTCCGGATCTTGTCGCAAGACGTACTTCAGCGCCTTCTTGAAGCTGACCGTGTCGGCACCCACCTCCCGCTGGTTCACCAGGCAGTTCTTGTGCGGGTGCAGGTACTCGATTGGATCCTCGATCGTGAGTATGTGCTCGTGCCGCTCGGTATTGATCTTGTCTATGATCGAGGCGAGCGTAGTCGACTTGCCGGAGCCCGTCGGCCCCGTGCATAGAATCAACCCACGGGGTTTTTGAGAAAGCTCGGTAACTACGGGAGGAAGACCAAGCTCCGCGAAGGTGAGAATCTTGAACGGGATCGTCCGAAACGCCCCGGAAACCGCGCCTCTTTGCATGAAGATGTTGGCCCTGAAGCGCGAAAGCCCCTTCACGCCGAAGGATAGATCCAGCTCGCTATCCTCCTCGAACCTATGCTTCTGGGCATCGGTGAGAATGGAGTAGCAGAGCTGCTTGGTCTCCACCGGCGTCAGCGGCGAGGTCTTGAGTGGGACCAGCTTCCCGTCCACCCGAAGCTGCGGCGGAGAGCCGGTAGTAATGTGGAGATCGGA
>SKWY01000117.1 GCA_007128675.1 Deltaproteobacteria bacterium
CAAGTCTTACGGTTTCAGATAGAAAAGGGAGCTCCGGCGGATATATTTATTTCAGGCCACAAAAGACATGTCCAAGTGTTGAAAAAAGAGGGAGTCTTGATCGACGAGCGAGTATTCGCTCACAGTCCCCTGACCCTTATCGTTCCCCTGGACAATCCTTCCGCAATCCAATCCTTTGAGGACTTGCCGAAAGCCAGCCGTCTCGTGATAGGCGAGGATAACAGCCCGGTTGGGCTCTATACGAAGGAGCTGCTCGAGCGAGCCGGCGGTTACCATGGGCCCGACTTCCATGAGCGAGTGCTGGATAGAGTCGTCTCGAAAGAGACCAGCGTTCGCTTGGTCCGAACCAAGATCGAGCTGGGTGACTCGGACGCCGCTATAGTCTATCGAGTCGATACGGTATCCAGCGAACGCGTGCTGGAGATTCCCATACCCAAGGAGATTCTAGTTCACGCGGACTACCATGTGGCTACGATCGCACGATCGTCGCGAAAAACACTTGCCGCTGCTTTCATTAATCATCTGACCTCGGAGCCTGGCCAGAGGGTTCTCGAGAAGCACGGATTCATCATTTCCCAATGAAAACGAATCTCGTGACAGAGACTCTTTCGCATATTTCATTCAGGGCTCTTGCCGTTCTTCTCGTTGTTTTCTTGACTCTTCCCGTCTTCTCGCTGCTTTTCGCCTCGTCGCCCGCCGACCTTGCCGCGGGAGTGAGTCACTGGTTGTTCTGGCCCGCGCTCCAACTAAGCGTCAAGACGACGATGATCAGCTTGATGCTCATCATAGTCACAGGTAGTCCACTGGCCTGGTGGCTTGCGACCTCTACTTCTCGGATGAGCCGCGTCGTGGAACTTTTTGTGCATATGCCAATCGTCTTGCCGCCCGCCGTGATGGGAGTGGCGCTTCTGACCGCCTTTGGTCGATTTGGCTTCGTCGGAAGGGGCCTCGACGCTGTTGGGGTGCATCTTCCCTTTACCACGGCGGCGGTCGTCATTGCTCAAGTGTGCGTGTCGGCACCCTTCTTCGTGCAAGCAGCCAGCAATGCCTTTCGAAAGGTAGATCTCGATCTGATCTTGGTGGCGCGAACGCTTGGCGCCTCGAGATTACGAGCCTTTCTTGGAGTCGCTGTCCCCATCTCGCTACCAGGTCTCGTCGCCGGAGCGGCTCTGGCCTGGGCGCGCTCCTTGGGGGAGTTTGGCGCCACTCTCCTTTTTGCGGGTAATCTGTCGGGTACGACACAGACCATGCCCCTTGCAATTTATGGTGCGCTCGAGAGCGATGTGAGCGTAGCTGTGGCTCTCGCTCTTGTTTTGGCGGCTTGTGCGGCCATCCTGCTTCTTGCCCTTCGCGCCGTTCCCGCGGTGATCGTTAAGAATAGGCAGGTCGGCGCCAGATGATTTGGAGTGTGAGGTTGAATGGTCGAATAGGAGACCTGGGGCTCGACATCGAGCTCGAGGGTGGATTGGGCCCCCTCGCACTGATTGGTCCGAATGGCGCGGGAAAGACAACCTTGCTTCGATGGATCGCCGGCGCTCGTTTTCGAGCCGACGGAGAGGTTCGTGTGGGCGATGCTCTTCTCTATTCTGCCGAGCATGGAGTAGACCTCTGTCCGGAGGAACGCCGGGTTGCCTATCTTCCCCAAGGCTATGGCCTCTTTCCTCATCTGTCGGGTTTGAAGAACGTTGCTTTCGGCCTGGGTCGCGCCAAGATGCCCGGGAATGAGCGCCGCGCCGTTGCGATGAAGTTGCTGGGTGAGCTCGATGCCTTGCAGATCGCCGAAAGGCTGCCGTCGACCATGTCTGGAGGAGAGAGGCAGAAGGTAGCGCTCGCGCGCGCCCTGGTCATGAAGCCACGCCTCATGCTCCTGGACGAGCCCATGGCCGCTCTAGATACATCGTCGCGGCGGCGAACGCGGGCTTTTCTTGGCTCCCAGATCTCGAAGCTGGGAACTCCCGCAATCGTCGTGACCCACGATCCTCGTGATGTTTGGTCCATTGCGAGCGAGGTTGCGGTGATCGAGAAGGGTAGGGTCGCTCAGCGCGGCTCGCCAACGGAGCTAGCGAAAGAGCCCGCTACCGACTTCGTCGCAGAGTTCTTCGACATGGCCTGGCAAGCCGAGGAGGGCATGGCGCGGTAGGCTCCTTGGCTACGAATTACTGCGTAAGGCTCTTTGCCCATGGCGTGTCGCCTTCGCAAATCCTCGTGGCTCCAACCGTTGCCGTTTGCCTTTCAGGTCGCTCCTTTCCTATTCTCGCGCTTATTGTTTTTTGTCGCCTCGATTATCGTCCAAGCCGCCAATGCTTCTAGAAATGAGGATGTGATGAGCCTTTACCTTCGTGACGTAACTTTCCTGGACTGGCGAGAGAGCAAGTTGATCAGCAAGAACATCGTCTTGGATGAAGGACCTCTTGGGGGCCGGCGTTTCACATCCGAGGCGCCCGGTGCGGGCGACGAGGTGATCGACTGCAGAGGTAAGCTTGCGATCGAGGGGTTGACCTGCGGGCATCACCACATCTACTCGGCGCTAGCCAGAGGCATGCCGGCACCACCACGTCCTCCCAAGGACTTCCAGGAGATTCTGGAGCTCATCTGGTGGAGGCTGGATAAATGCCTCGACACCGACATGGTGCGAGCAAGTGCGCTGGCCGCCGCCCTCGACTGCCTTCGCTGCGGGGTTACCCGAATAGTCGATCATCATGCATCGCCAAACGCGATCGAGGGTTCGCTCTCGACCATGGCGGAAGCAATCGAGGAGGTGGGACTCACCCACGTTCTCTGTCTCGAGCTGTCCGATCGCGACGGCCCCGAGAGAGCGGCTGCTGGTCTTGCCGAGACTGATTCCTATCTCTCGTCGGGCAGGCCGGGAATGGTCGGCCTCCATGCCTCGTTCACGGTGGGCGATGAGCTTCTCTCCCGCGCCGTCGATCTTGCAAGGAAGCATCAGGTAGGTCTTCACGTCCATGTCGCGGAAGGGAAGGTGGATCAAGAGCGCTGCATGCTTGAGCATGGAAAGAGGGTCGTTGAGAGGTTCGCGGACACGGGAGCGCTCGAGCAGGCTGGCTCCATCCTCGTTCATTGCCTCCATCTTTCCGAAGACGAGCGAGAGCTCGTGCGTCGTGCGCCGGTTTGGGTTGCTCACAACCCGGAGAGCAACCAGAAGAACGCCGTCGGTACCTTCCGGTGGGCTGGCCTCGATCCAGAGCGTGTCATAATCGGTACCGACGGCATGCATAGCGACGTCATCCGAAGCGCGAGGGCGGCCTTTCTAGTCGGCAAAGCGGCTGGAGGGCTCGACCCTTCCCTTCCCTGGAACGGAATCTGGAACAGCCAGCGTCTGCTCGAGCGACACCATCCAGAAGCGGTACGCAAGAACGACCTTGTGCTTCTGGACTATGATCCTCCCACCCCGCTCGTGGCCGAGAACGCCGTGGGTCACGCGATGTTTGGCCTTGATTCGAGGCATGTGCATGCGGTGATTGCGGCGGGACGCATCGTCATGCAGGATGGCCGAGTTCTTGGCATCGATGAAGCAGACACCATGCGGTATTGCCGCGAACAGGCAGAACGCCTCTGGAGTGCTCTTGCGAAGACATGAAAGGCGGCTAGTCATATACTTGCCTCGAGTAACTAGCCCTTTGGTAAGCGAGCTTCGTCGGCTTTCGTGATGGAGACTATCGAACGAAGTCGATGAGTCCTTGCCAAGGTGAGCCCGATGCTTTTGATGCGGGAGCGCGCATGCGCCGATGCACGGAATGAAAGGAAAGACGCAATGATACCGATTGTCACAGAGGTAACGAACAAGGAGAGCCGCAAGCGGGCCATCGAACGATGCAGGGAGCGAAAAATCGTCCTTCCGACCTTCGCCGAGATGAGGGATCCGTCGCTGGTTCCAGAACCCATCAAGAGAAGGCTCTCCAAGCTAGGTCTCTGGGATCTCGATCCCATGAACCTTTTTCGTATCACCTGGAAGAACGAGCCCAAGGAGACAGGTGGCCTTTTCGGTGGGCCGAACTTCGTCGAGCTTCCATCCGAGCTGACGGGAGTGCCGGCCCGAATAGTCATGCTCATAGGGAAATGGTTTCCTACCGGAGCACATAAGGTTGGAGCGGCCTACGGCTGTCTTGCGCCGAGCATCGTGAGCGGTGGCTTCGATCCGACGACCCAGAAGGCGGCCTGGCCCTCGACGGGGAACTACTCACCGACGAGACCACCGCGGACGCCGATGGGCCGGATCCGGATGCCGACCTTCTCCAGATCAGCGTGGTCAACCGCTACGCCGACACCCCTCCGGCCTCGGCCCTGATCCAAGGCTTCGGGCTCC
>SKWY01000072.1 GCA_007128675.1 Deltaproteobacteria bacterium
GCGGACTTACCTTCGCGGTCGGCCAGAAAGGGCGGAAATAAGCTTGTGGCGGCAAGACGCATTGACGTTCTCTGGCCAATGTTGGAGAGCAGCCATGCACGAACCCAAAGTCAGAAGGCGAGGACGAGTCATGACAGCGATTCTCTTGACGACACTAGTAGCGTTCGCCAGCTGCAATCCGGGCGAGGAGTCTGTTGGCAAGGCGGCTGTCGAACTCGAAGAGCGGGCATTGTCGCCAAGCGACAAAGGCGCCAAGACGAGTCGGCAGAGATATGCGTCACGTGATCTCGACGGGGACGAGAGTCCACGCATGTATGCGGGCAAGGCCACGTCCTCGGTAGGCGTCCCGATGGCGCGCGACGTCGCCTTGCCAGACTTCACGGCCCTAGCCGCGAATATCACTCCCTCGGTCGTGAACATCTCGACGACGATGACGGTTCCCCAGCGATCCCGACAGCCGCAGCGAAGGTCCCCGCTCCAACAGGATCCCTTTTGGGGGCCCTTCGAGAGGTTCTTTGGCCCGGGTCCCTTCGAGTCGCCTCGGCCAAGGCAGAGCCAGAGTCTTGGGTCGGGGTTCGTCATCGACGAAGAAGGCCATATCATGACCAACAACCATGTGGTTCAAGGCGCCGAGCAAGTCGTCGTCACCTTCCCGGAAGACCGCCGGGAGTATACCGCCGAGGTGGTTGGGACCGATCCTATGACGGATATCGCCCTTCTACGGCTTTCCGGGAAGTCCGGCTTGCGCCCAGTGCGGTTCGGAGATTCGGAGAGCCTCAAGGTGGGGGCATGGGTAGTCGCTATCGGCAACCCTTTCGGGCTGGGCAGCACGGTGACGGCAGGGATCGTCAGCGCCAAGGGTCGTCGTCTCGGGGTCAGCCGTTACGATGACTTCATTCAAACGGACGCATCAATCAACCCTGGAAACTCGGGGGGACCACTAATCGATCTGAACGGATCCGTAGTCGGTATCAACACCGCTATCTTCAGCCGAGGAGGAGGCAACATAGGTATCGGTTTCGCGATCCCTGTCGACCTGGCAAGGGATGTTGTAGAGCAGCTCAAGCGGCACGGCCGCGTCGTACGGGGCTTCCTCGGTGTAGAGATCCAGGCCATTGACATGGACATGGCTGAGGCGCTTGGTCTCGACGAGCCCGATGGGGCGCTGATCGCCGGGGTGACGAGCGGTAGTCCAGCCGATGAGGCTGGCCTCCGGGAGGGCGATGTCATAGTGGCCTTCGACGGGCAGGTGGTCAGGGACTCCGGCGATTTGACAATGCTCGTTGCGCGGACTGCTCCTGGGTCTCGTGTTGCCACCGATGTGATTCGCGACGGACGGCGGCGAAAGATCGACATCGAGATAGGCGAGCTCGATAGCGAGCCCGCCGTCGCCGAGTCGGAGCCTAGTCCCACGGGAGAGCTGGGGCTAGCGGTTGCTCCGGTCGGGACGGATCTGGCCCGAAGACTCGGCCTGCCAGAGCCAAAGGGCGTGGTCGTTACCGGTGTGGGTCGTGGAAGCATCGCCGCGAGAGTTGGGCTTCGGCGCGGCGATGTGATTCTTCGAATCGGCGAGAAGAACATACGCGGCATGGATGATTATGAGGCCGCGATTGCCAAGGCGACCCAAGGTAGATCCCTACTCTTCCAGGTGCGACGAGGCGACACTAACTTGTTTTTCGCCTTACGTCGTTAGCTCTTTTTGGAAGAATGCTCGGGGATGAATAGAGGTCGACTGGCCGGGGCAAATTGAGCCTCGGTGGGTGTCGTCTTTCATGAGATTTCGAGAGTTCGATTCTCGAGCAGGCAATGTATTTAGCAGAGCTGGAGGAGGGAGCATGGGCCTGCGCGTGTTGTTGGTTGAGGACAACCCCGATCACGCTCTTTTGACGAGGAGGGCGCTGGAAAGAGAAGAGAGCGTCTCTTGTGTCGCCATCTGCGCGGATGGGGTTGCCGCCTTGGATTTGTTGTCGGGCTCGGAAAGGGCTCCGGATCTCATTCTTGTCGATGTTCGACTCCCCGGTATCTCGGGCCTAGATTTCTTGGATGCGGTGAGATCCATGCCGTCAATGCGCGGCGTACCCGTGGTTCTCCTCTCATCCTCGGCCAGCGAGAGCCAGGTGAATGAGGCCATCAAGCGAGGTGCCAGTGCCTTTATCACCAAGCCCCTACGCCCCGGCAGACTCATCAAAGGACTGTTTGGTAGGGCTCCCAAAAGGAATGGGAGCGGGAGGAGCCGGCCCAAGCATGGGGATGAGTTTTTGCCCGAGAGGCGGACCTGATCGTAAGATCAGCTCTTCTTCCGAAGGGCTCGTACAATCTTGGACTTGACCCGTGACTCGACCGGTCGCCGCCGACGTTGGGTCTGTTCAATCTCTTCGTCCTCGCGAACCTCGACCTCGGATCTCTTACGCATGGCTCGAAGAAGCTGGGCTTCCATCTCGAGAAGCTTCTGGGCTGCATCCGGATGGCCATCGGTCTTGCTCGGTAGGGGTGCATCCGGATCCAACCCGATGCCATGGCGCATACGCAGCGCCTTCTCCTCCATCGGGTCTAGTTCGGAGCTTGGTTTCGAGCCAAGAACTTTCTTTCGAACAATGACTTGCTCTTTGGTGGCCGTTCCTGCTCTCGGTTTTCTCATGGCGGCTCTTCCTTCCTCGATAACACTAGCCTTTGTGCTTGTGGGTGGGCGCTTTGGTCTCCACCCCTCCAGTTCAGGCTACGAGAGGGATTGATGGTCGTCAAATTTCTGACCAATCAAAAGTTACTCGTGGCAAAGGCGCCCTTCTCGGGATACCGAGGTTCCGGTCGTCCCCTGGGCTCCTAGAGCGGGATCAGCTTCGACCGATCAGGTACTTAGCGGGTGCTGCCCGATCACTTTTGGTTGGGCGAGGGCCTTGCTCCCCTATCGCCATGAATCGGCTTCGCAGGATCTGGGAAGACCAAGACTTGCTCGTCGGGCCGATCGGCGGACTCTTTGGTAGAGGCGGAAGAAGCCCGTAACCCACCAACCCGAGACGGGTCTTTCATTTGCGGGGGGCTCCTCGTCCACCGCGAAGGATGGATGCTCGTCCCTTGTCTGCCGGCCATATGCCACGGGGGTGATCATCCCAGCTTGACGGCGACACCACAACTGGCTGATATGGCAGCGTGATGCATGGTCAGCCGGACATATCGTCGAGCCGTATTCCACTGCTTCGTCCACAGCTGTGGAAGGGAAGAGAAGCTTCAATGAGCACGGGGGTTTATGTGCATTCGGCCCTAACATGTCCACAGGGCGTCCACAATATGATGTATGGCGGGAGCGTTGGACACTCATCATGTGGTGGCTTTTTTCTTGACGACACGATCCCGACGGCGCTACACACCTCCGCTTGGCGCAGGCAATCGGAACGGTTTCGACAGGATGGTCTGTCCTCGGATGGCAAGGAGACGAGTAGAGCCGCGTACGAAGGTGTCGGGGCGTCATGGTTGAATCAGCTCGAGGTATGGAAGGCCTGAAAACCTGGGGTCAATGGCCCCAACACTTGAGATAGGGAAGGGGAGCAAGATGCCGGAAGGTGTTACGACCGGAGCAGGTGCGCAAGCGGGGCGCGGGCGGTCTGGCAAGGTTCGAGGCCGCAAGGTTAGGAGAGTTCCCCTGAAGGTCGAGCGTTTCTTCTCGACAGAGGGCGTACATCCATTCGACACGGTGGCCTGGGAATCTCGCGACGCGATCATCGCCGATGAGCACGGCCGGGCCGTATTCGAGCAGACCGATGTGGAGGTGCCCAAGAGCTGGTCGGTAATGGCGACCACCGTCGTCGTTTCGAAGTACTTTCGGGGCACCCTTGGAAAACCGGATCGTGAAAGCAGTGTGAAGCAGCTACTTGCTCGCGTGGTCGACACAATCTCCGCGTGGGGAAAGCGCGACGGCTACTTCGTCAGCGATGAAGATGCCAGTGTTTTCGAGGCCGAGCTACTCCATCTTCTTCTTCACCAGAAGATGTCGTTCAACTCTCCGGTTTGGTTCAACGTCGGAGTGGAAGATGATCCGCAGTGCTCGGCTTGCTTCATCAACTCCGTGGACGACACCATGGGAAGCATCCTCGATCTGGCCAAGACAGAGGGGATGCTTTTCAAGTACGGCTCGGGAGCTGGAAGCAATCTGTCGCCGATCCGCTCCTCGAAGGAACGCTTGAACGGAGGAGGAGAAGCTTCTGGTCCTGTCTCTTTCATGAAGGGCTACGATGCCTTCGCCGGAGTGATTCGATCTGGAGGCAAGACCCGCAGGGCGGCCAAAATGGTGATCCTGAATGTCGATCACCCCGACATAGTCGAC
>SKWY01000300.1 GCA_007128675.1 Deltaproteobacteria bacterium
CGCATTCGTTCTTGGGCTCTTTGTGCTAGCTGTGCGTTTAGCTGCTTTCCACACCATGGACACCAACCAAAGAGGCCGCTCTCCACGGAGTAGCCACAATCCTCACAGTCCTCTTGCATCCCCTTGATGTGCCAGGTGTATGTTTCCTTGCACCAGGGGCAAAACGACATGAACCGCATCATCCTTCCCCCGCAGCAACTGCAACGGTCGTTGTACCTGCGATCGTAAGCCGGCCTTCCCGGGCCCTTGCCAGAGGAGTAGCTCTCTCCGCACCAAGGACAAAACGCCCAATCATCCCGCAGGCCGTGCTCACAGCGGGCACAATAGCAAGGAAAGGTAGCCGAGGATCTGAAACGGAGAAGGTGTCCGCACCAGGGGCAGAAAAGCATGCCCTCGCTGGCCGGACCCTGGCACTCCACACAGACCCACTCCAAGGCAAAAGGCTTGAAGAAGCTCGCAAAACGATGCTCGAACTCCGACCAGCGGACCTCGATTCTTTCGCGCTGTCGTGTGAGATTCACGCGCTCCACTATCGCCTTCAGACGCCTTCGGCTTCCGTTCGAGGTGAGGGCCCCGAACCGGGCCTCAATCGTCGACAGATCCTTCAACCTCATCTCCACTCTAGGGTGAAGGAGCCTGCTGGCGAGTTTGGCCGCCCGCTGGCCCGCATGCACCTTCAGGGCTGGGGAGACAGGCGACCGCTTCATTCTCGAGGTGCGTGGGGGAGGGATGCTCCCGGTGAGCAAGAGATGAAAGAGGGCTCCGAGGGCGAAGGTGTCGGTCTCTGGGCCGACCCTCCCACGGGTAGCCTCCGGTGGAGCATAACCGGGTGTGAAGATTATGGTGGCCATTGCACCCGAGGCAGCTGCTCTGGAGGCTCCGAAATCACCCAACTTCGCCCTTGGGCCGTTCAGAAAGACGTTATCGGCTTTGATGTCCCTGTGGATGAGCCCCCGCTTATGCATATGCGACAGGGCTCTCGCGATCTGCCTGCATATCTCGGCGGCCACGTCGAGAGGTAGTGGTCCATCCAGGTCCAGAACAGTGACCAGGTCCGGTCCATCTACGTACTCGAGTACGAGGTACACGCCATGCCTCGGTGAGACTCCGATGTCGAGTACGGAGACCAGGTTGGGATGACGAAGCCGTCTGGCGTTGACGAACTCATGCATTAGCGAGCGCTGCTCGGTCAGCGAAAGCGAGCGGACCCCCTTGAGCGCTACCAGGCGGCCACGGTGCTTCTCATCGGCGCATAGAAGGACCATGGCAAAGGCCCCTTCTCCCAGGGGCCTGAGCACGCGATAGCGATCGTCGATGTATTCGGTGATTTCGGGCTGTGTGGAGAGCCCGAACATCTCGCGAGTTGCGCTGTCGATGTACGCCGGAAGAGCCATTGAAAAAGGGACTGTTATACCGTAAGGCCAAGCTGAGCCAGTGCTACCGTTGCGTAGGCGCCTCGTTCGAGAGAGAAAGAGATGAGGATGTCGTCCCCCTCCACCTCGAGCCTAGTCTCATCCATCCAGGTGCGCGCCGGTCTGCGGCTGCCAGGTGCGTCACGTTCCACTGCGTTGAAGTGATCCAGGGTCAGACCGGATGCATCGAGGACCGCCGCTTCTCGTGATGCGGCATCTTCCAAGGCTGTCTTCATATGCGGCCCGAAGATAGGGCCCGTTGGATCCGTCTTCCCACCCATTACCGCCAAGCTGTCGGCCTCTTGGTTCTCGCAGTGACGTAGGACCCCGAAAGAGCCTTCCCCCTGCCATCCCGAAGCACGGTCTCGTAGAACATCGCCAGGAATGGCTTTGTCGAGCAATCCATCCTCGATGCGTCGATCCAGCCATTCGTTGAAGAGGCGTGACTGGAGCGCCGATATGTACATGCGCCTCTTGAATCTATTCTTTTCGAGTCGCTGACCAAAAAGCAGCTCGAGGCCAAGAGCCGCGTTGTCGGCCCGGCGGCCGAATCTCTGCGGTCCGAAGTAGTTTGGAATGCCGTTGTTCGAGAGGCGATCGAGGTGCTCGTTTGCCACGGCGGCGTCCTCTGCACCTCCGCGTACCCTTATGCAAAAGGAGTTTCCAAGAAGGTGTCCGGTACGAAGCTTGGAGCTGTGCGGATGAGCGGAGAGCACTCTCCAGCCCTTTCCTGACGGCAAGGCCAAAGAAGAGAAGGGGGCTGGCAGGGTTGCGTCTCGGGTCCTTATTGGGCGAGTCACCTCCGCGGTCGAGGCGCATTGGCCGTCACTGTGATTGGTGCCAACCTGATCGACCTTGCGATAGAGGGCGTGGGCTGGCACCGAAATCCACTGGCGAGTGACAGCTTGGCGATCCTTTTGTCCGGCCACGCCGATCTCGGCCCTGGGTATTCCGAGGAGCCGCCCAAGAGCTTCCACCACGTCACGTGTTTCCAGGGCCCGCTTCTCCACCCAAAGGAGCATGTGGGGGCCCTGGCCGTCGGGAGGGGAATCGGGGATCTCCTCGACCACGAAGTCCTCGGGGATGACCTTGAGCGCTCCTCGTACTCTTGGTGGGTCGTCGTCGAACCTTCGCTTCATCGCTTTCCGGGTCAGGCCCGCTCACTTCTCGAGCAACTTGTAGATGGTCTTGACGCGACGGGAAAGCTCATCGTCACGGTCGGGTGGCAAGACCTCGCCAGCCTGGAAGAGAACGAAGAACATGACCTCGTTGAGAGCCGAGCATAGGTACCTTGCGGGATCGGCGGTATCTTCCAAGGAGATTCTTGCGGTTCGTTCGAGTAAGGCCTGCTCCGAGAGCTTCCCCGAGTCGTCCAGCTCGAGGCCGGACAGAATGTCCGGGTAGCCGTGTTGGTTCGATTCGAGAAAGGAGTCCGCGCCGAGCCGATAACCCGCGGTGGGGGCCATCTGTCCGACCTCATCGAAGATCTCCCGAAAGATGGTGTTGAAAACACGAATGACCTCTTGGACCTCGGCGGTTATCCGCTCGCTGGAGCCTCCCAGCGTGGGCTCCGGTGGCTCCTCGGATATGCTCACGAATCCGGCCTCGGTAAGCCCGAAGAGGGTCTTGATGGCGTCGAACTCTCCCATGTGGGTCGCGGCGGCTATCTCGGCCACGGTTCGATTGCCGTCCACGGCTTCCAGAACCCTGCGCTCTTCCTCGTTCAAGCCGGTGGCCTCTCGGTTTCTAGGAACGACGTAGCAATGGGTGCCGGGAATCCGTTTCTTGAAGTGTCCGATCTCGTCTATTCGCCTTAGGCCATCCATCAACAGACCATTGAGATCGATATTGATCTGGGCCGCGAAACGCTTCTCGACCGGATCGTTGTAAAGGAAGAAGAGGCCGCTTTCGAAAAGGAGGGTAGAGTAGACGATCTCCTCGATTTGATGCTTGATGGCTCTGTACAGCCCCGCGGAGTCGACGAGACCATGAGACAGGAGAGCTTGACCAATGCGCTTGGTGCCGGTTGGGTCCGGCGGCAGCACCCGCTGGATATCGTCGGGAGAGACGAGCCCGAGGCGCTGGACGACCTGGCCAAGGCGATCGCAATCCTGATTGCTGGTGGCCCACTTCACCGAGCCATGCTTGATGAAGACGGTTTTTTCGATCGAGCCAGATGCCACGCTCAGAACCCCTGTCCAGCGGGACTGTGCGAGAAAGGCCATCAGCTCTCCCAGAGCCATCCCCTTGATGTCTCCAGAGAACACGGCTCGAAGACTCTCTACTTTGCCTTCGACCTCGTCTCTGCGAAGCAGGAACAGGTCCTCTGCCGCGGGGACTATGCGCCACCTTCCGGCCCTGGTCGATAGCCAACGCTGCGCGGGCTCGCTCTCCGGTTCTATTTTACCGCTCTCTTGTAGTGAGAGGTACTCGGGCATTTCTTCGTCACTCGCTGCTCGAAGGCCGGGTCTGCTTCGCCCCGCTACTGATCCACGTCAAACTCGCCTTCCTCGATTGATGGTTCTGGGTCTTCGTCCCTACCGAAAGCCGAGTCGGCCCAGTGGCGGTCACGCTCAGCCTTGTCGAACATCACCACCGCTTCCATGGCTCGAAAATAAATGGGAGTCCAGGCCTTGGCCATCTCTTCGGTTGTTCCAAAGTCGGAGAAAGGCTCGCGCTGACCCTTTCGGCCCTCGCCGACGAAGGGCGCCAGAGTTTCCTCGATGCGCGTCGCCAAGGCCTCGTCGGTGGTGTTTGCCTTGATGTCGTAGACGATGCCGTTGTTGTCCATTGAGATGCCGAGCACGTGCTTCCCTTCGATGCCGGGCACCTCCATGGGAACGAAGACGATATAACCCACCTTCGAGCGTCTCTCTATCTTGGCA
>SKWY01000154.1 GCA_007128675.1 Deltaproteobacteria bacterium
CGACGAGCTTCGAACTCTGAGCGAGAGTCTGAACAATCTTCTTGTCAGCGCGAGAGTGCCCACTCTCTTTCTGGACCGTGAGCTTCGGATCAGGCGTTTTACGCCAGCTTGCGCCACGATACTACGAGTAGTCGAGGCGGACATAGGACGTCATGTAGAGGACATCAAGAGCTTGGTTGAAGACCGAGAGATGTTCGAGGACGCAAGAAGAGTCCTGGATACATTGGGCATATCGGAGGCCGAGGTCCTATCCGAGGATGGACGCTGGTTCATGAGAAGAATCCTGCCCTATAGGACCGCGGATGATCGGATCGATGGCGTGTGCGTTACCTTCCACGACATCACCGCCCAAAAACGGGCTACCGCCGAGAGCGAGGAAGCCAGGCGCTACGCGGAAGCGATTATTCATCACTCACGTATGCCTCTGCTCGTCCTGGATGAAGGTCTCAAGATCCTCTCTGCGAACCCGGCCTTCTTGCGGACATTTCGGCTGGACGAGGACGAGGTAGCCGGAAAGAGGCTACAGGATATCGGCTCCTCGGCATGGGACATCCCAGAGCTGCGTAGTGCCCTCGAGACCGCTCTGGTCGACAAGGAAGGCATTCGAGGCTTCGATGTCGAGCATACCTTCGAGACCGTTGGGTGGCGCTCGATCAGGCTCAACATGGGAATCATGCAGAGAGCTGGTGGCCCGCTCGTGCTCGTTTCCATAGAGGACATCACGGATCTTCGCCGGGCGGAGGCTCGAGAGAGGCAGCGTGTCGAGGAGCTAATCCAAGAGCACCAGAGGAAGGACGAGTTTTTGGCGACTCTCGGCCACGAGCTGCGTAATCCCTTGAGCGCCCTCTGTCATGGCCTCGAGCTTATGGGCATGACGGAGGATGATACTGAGAGGGGTGACCTCCAGGAACGGCTGTCGAGGCAGCTCCACCGGATGACGGCCATGCTCGATCAGCTTCTCGATGTAGGCAGGGTCATATCCGGCAAGATGAGCATCGAGAAGGGAGCCGTGGATATCGCCGACACAGTCGACATCGCCATAGAGGCCTTGAGACCCACGATCGAGGCGGCGAAACAGTCATTGCATGTGTCTCTACCCCCCCAAGGTACCGTCCTAGTGTTGGGAGAAGTCGCAAGGCTCGCCCAGGTCGTCGAGAACCTCGTCTCCAATGCCACGAGGTATACGGACCAGGGAGGTGAGATTTGGGTCACCGTTAGTGCAACCGAAACGACGGTCGAGATATCGGTTCGTGACACCGGAGAAGGCATGGACTCCGAGCTTCTCGCGAGCGCCTTCGAGCTCTTCCGTCAAGGCTCTCGTTCCGGGGAGCGTAGCCGGGTGGGGTTGGGGCTCGGCTTGCCGCTTGTCCGCAAGCTTGTAGAGATGCACGGGGGCCAGGTGGTTGCGACTAGCCCAGGCCCCGGAAAAGGAGCCGAGCTGACAGTGAGCCTCCCCCGGCTGCGAGGAGGCCTGGTAAGCCAAGAGGTCGACACGAAGACCCGATTGGGCTCCGCGCATCGAGTCCTGATAGTCGAGGATGATGAGGATGCGGCTTCGTTCCTTGCGTTCTTCTTGAGGCGCCTTGGGCAGGAGGTTCGCGTCGCACAGGACGGTCTTGCAGCTCTGGATGCGGCCCGAGAGCTACAACCGAGGCTAGTTCTGCTTGACCTCGGACTTGCGGATCTCGATGGCTATGAGGTCGTGCGTCTTCTTCGCGAGGAGCATGGTGCGGGCATGCGCATCATGGCGATGACGGGTTATGAAATGGATCTGGAGAAGCAGGAAGAGGCTGGAATCGATTCCCATCTGTTGAAGCCCGTTTCGCTCAAGGCGTTGGTGGACCTGCTCACGGACTTCGATGAGATGACCTAGGAATCGTCGTCGTTTTCTGGTTGCTCCGTTTTCCGCATGGCTTCAAGGGCCTGTGCGATTGCATCTTCTAGGGCGGCGATCTCCTTTGCCGTTACCTTGCGGCGTCGTCTCGCGGCGCGATGCACTACCACGAGACTGTGCCCGAGCTCCTTTCGCGCTGGAGGCGATAGAGAGCGAAGGAGGCTGGAGTTCTCCTCCGGTACTCTGGCGGCTCCCTCTAGGCGAAGCGGGTCCCTACGAGCGTGCGGACGTCCTTGGAGGCCGAGCAGGAGCAAGAGAGCCCGGTCCACCAGCACCGATCCCAACAAAGGGTTGCGATGAGGCCCTACCCTGACTCGTCGTCCCCCTTGCAGCGTGCCTTCGACGATCCTCGCTGGGCTCTGAATGCGACCGAGAGCAGCGGCGAGTCCGCCCGCTCCGCCGAGCAATGCGCCGCCGAGGGTGAGCACTCCGAAGGTCAATCCTCCCGCGGCGACATCGCCGACGACCCCGACCGCCGCTCCCCCGGCCGCTCCGCCGGCAGCAAGCTGGCGCGGGGTCAGCCCAAGATTACGCCAGACCTTGGCGGTGAAGAGATCGGCCTCCAAAGCGGGAGTCTTCAGCTCGTCGAGCACCACTCGCAGCCGCTCGTGCCGATAGAGGCGGGCCAGGCGATGGTGTGTCCGGGTCTCCATCTTTTTGAGAACATCGTGAAAGCTTGCTTCGATTTCGGAACGTCTTCGTTGCAGGTCTTCTTCGTCGGATAGTGGCTCATCGCGCGAGTACGTAACCGCCGATACGGCGAACCTTGCGATCTCGGCCACCGCCTCTGCTTCCCTGTTGAGCCAGTCTTGGTTCAGGGCGTCGATGGCCACGTCGATGCGCTTGGCGGCTTCCGGGGCAAGCTCTCGGAAGACTCGCATCAGACCAATACGCTCCTCGAAGCCGGCCGTATGAGCATCGAACACGCGAACCGTATGGCAACAGTCGCGTAGGTGCGCCCGCCAGGCTTTTTCGAACTTGCCGCCGTCGGTGCGGTTGAGCAGACCAATGAGCGGCCTTCCAGTCCATTTGAGGATCTCCAGCTCGGCCATGAAATGATTTCTCCATGGATGAGTGGCATCGGCGACATAGACGATTGCCGCGCCCTCGAGCACTGGCGAGAGGAGACGACATTCCATCGAGAACTCGTCGCCGCCTTCGTGTGCCCCCACGAAAGCGCTTACAGCATCGAAACGCTCGGTGGCGTCCCCGGCGCGAGCACGCATCCAAGACAAGGCTGCCTCGGCGCGTTCGAAACCTGGTGTGTCCAAAACCTCATAGTAGGCCGTGCCGTCCACGGACCAGCGGTAGGCGGTGACCTTTCGGGTGGTCCGTGCTTCTCGGCCTATTCTTACGGTCTCGTCCTCGGCGAGTGTCGACACGACGCTCGACTTGCCCTTGTTCACCCGGCCGACCACGGCGAAGGCTGGTAACCTCTTTGCTTCTTCCTCCCCGTTCATTGCTCCGATCCTGATCTTGGCAGCAAAACAGGCCCCAGAAGATGCGCGCCCGCCCCAGGGAGGCGGCGGAGCCCGGAGCGCCACATGGCCTCGTCATCTGACTTTGCTTCGTTGAATCCTTCCTCTTCCAGCACATCTACGAGCGCGACGATGACGACTCTCTCGGGCCTGCCGCCAATACGCACCGCTTGAAGGAAGCGCTCGAGTTCCTCCGCTGGAGCTTCGTAAGCCTCGGCTACCAGAACGACGGGGAGGCGTGAAAGCCTGCCCGTCGTCAGCCGGGCGATGGCCTGCCTTGTCTCATCGAAGGCGAGCCCTCCGGCCTTCAGGCGCTCTTCCACGGTGGCGCCGGTTCTGGAGGCAAGGGCCTTGTCCAGTAAATCCTTGGGATCGGGCACGTCGCCCCAGAGCACGACGCTACACGGTCCAATGTCCAACGCCTCATTGTCGGGGGCTTTTCGTTTTTCTTCGCCGAAAGAGAGCGAGGGCTTCCCATCCCTGGGCTCATCATCGTCTGGGCCCGAGTAGCCTGTGCTGAAGACCTCCGTTTCGACCTCGATCAGCGGAGTGGATACTCTTTGATGAAGCCTCTCGAGACGACGGCTCTGTGTGACCGCCCACCGCACATTTTGGCGAACCATTATGAGCGAGAGGGCTAGCACGAAAAGCCGAGGGAGGAGACCGTATGCGAGCACCGATACGAGAAGAAAAGGCCACCACCCCGAGAATAGAAGGACGTCGGGCTCGAGGGGAGCGCCGGCCCATGCTACCTCCAGGCCTCCAAGCCTGACGTAACGCGTAGCCTCGACGATACTTGGGTCCGGGGCCGCCGCGGGCAGCCAGGTTGCCCAGGGCCATGAAAGCAGCTCCACGAGTGATGGAAATAGCTGCGCTATGGCCCCAAGCGTAGTCGACCAGCCGAACACGACGTCGGTCACAGCC
>SKWY01000293.1 GCA_007128675.1 Deltaproteobacteria bacterium
AGCTGCGGCATGTGACGAAGGTCGATGTTCTCGAGGCAGCCAAGGTGGCGATCGAAGGCGTGAGGCCTGAAGCGAAGAAGCGAAACATCGCAATCGACATCAGGCCGGGAACCTCCGTGGAGATGGACGCCGATCGGGGAGAGATCGAGATCATCCTCAACAATCTCATTTCCAATGCGGTCAAGTACAATCGTGATGATGGCCGAGTCGACGTAAGCGTTCGAGGTGACGCAGGCAGGGTCATCATCGAGGTCGGTGATACTGGTATCGGAATGACGGCCGAGGAGTCCACTCGCCTCTTCCAGGACTTCGTTCGCATAAAGAACGAGAAGACACGAGGTATTCTGGGCTCGGGGCTTGGGTTGTCCATAGTCAGAAAGCTTGCCTCGTTGTACGGCGGCGAGGCCCATGTAAAGAGCGAGCCCGGAGTGGGTAGCACCTTTACGGTCGTGCTCGCCCGCGGGGCAGCTTCCGGAGTAGAGGCGGCGGGCTGACGGTGCTGTGTAAGAACTCGCGGCTGATTGGCATCGCATCGTGGGGTGGCCGGCTTGCTTGATGTTCGCTGGCGAATGCTTTGCGGCTTGCGTATGGCCGAGTAGTGGTTTTGATTATAGAAAGTGATCGGTCAAGCGAGCAGATGACTCGAGGGTCAGCGGAGCCAAAAAGAACATGGTGCAAGACAAGAGAGAAGCACGAATAGACGAGGCCCGCATTGAGGCGGCACTGGATTTGGGGCGCGAGCATGATGCCCAAGAGGTAAGAGGCATCTTGGATCGGGCAAGAGAGCTCGAGGGTCTTGGGGAGGCGGATATCGCCGTTCTCGCGAAGGTGTCGGATCCGGAACTTTTGAGTGAGGTCTTTCAGGCGGCTCGAGACGTAAAGGATAGAATATACGGTAACCGCCTGGTCCTCTTTGCTCCCCTATATGTATCCAATCTTTGTGGCAACGAGTGCGTCTACTGTGCCTTTCGGGCAAGAAACACCGAGGTGAAGCGCCGCTCCTTGTCGCAGGCGGAGATAGCGTGCGAGGTTCTGCACCTGGTAGGCGAGGGACATAAACGTATTCTGCTGGTCGCCGGAGAATCCTATCCAAGCGAGGGGTTCTCTTATGTGCTGCGATCAATCCAGACTATCTACGAGACAGCCAAGGGGCATGGAGAGATCAGAAGAGTGAACGTCAACATTGCCCCGCTCTCCACCGAAGAGTTCAAGGAACTTTGCGAGGCACGGATTGGGACCTATCAACTCTTTCAAGAGACATATCACCGGGAGACCTACTCCAAAGTGCATCTCGCGGGGCGCAAGGCCGATTTCGACTGGCGCCTTACCACGATTGATAGAGCGATGGAGTCGGGCATCGATGACGTTGGAATCGGCGTGCTCTTCGGTCTTTTCGATTGGAGGTTCGAAATCTTGGCTCTGATGCAGCACATCAGGCATCTCGAGGAACGTTTTGGGGTGGGGCCGCACACCATCTCCGTGCCGAGGCTCGAGCCGGCTACGGGATCGGACATTGCTTCTCATCCTCCACATGCCGTCTCCGACATCGACTTCCGCAAGATAGTCGCGATACTTCGTTTGGCTGTCCCATACACAGGAATAATCATGTCCACGAGGGAGGGCGCGGATATGAGACGTGAGACCTTTGCTCTGGGCGTTTCCCAGATATCGGCCGGCAGTCGAACCAACCCCGGCGGATACTCGGGCGAGGAGATAGCCGACGAGTCGCAGTTCTCTCTTGGAGATCATAGAAGCCTGGACGACGTGGTCCGAGACGTGGCGGCGCTGGGCTATCTCCCTTCGTTTTGCACCGCATGCTACAGGGTCGGTCGAACGGGCGCCGATTTCATGGATCTCGCACGTCCAGGGCAGATCAGGTCTCACTGTCAGCCCAATGCGGTCGCGACCTTTCAGGAGTATCTCGAGGATTATGGCTCCAAAGAGACCAGGGCCGCTGGAGAAGAGGCCATAAAGAAGACGCTCGAGGAGATGCAGCCTTCGCTACGGCTCAAGACGGTCAAGATGCTGAATCACATCAAGCGGGGCCGACGAGACATCTATTGCTAGGAAGAAAGAATGAAGAGCACACCGCGAAACCTTAGGCTTCACATAGGTCTCTTCGGGCGTAGGAACGTAGGCAAGTCCAGTCTGCTCAACGCCTTGACCCATCAAGATGTCGCCATCGTATCGGCCACTCCGGGTACTACCACCGACCCGGTCGAGAAGCCGATGGAGCTTCTGCCGCTGGGTCCGGTAGTCTTCATAGATACCGCTGGCATAGATGACGAAGGAGCCTTGGGAGAGCAGCGGATCGCTAGGACACGGCTGGCTCTGGATCGTACGGATCTGGCCATTCTGGTCGTGGCCGATGGAGAGTGGGGAACCTTCGAGGAGGGACTCTTGGAGGAGATAGAGAAGCGTGGGCTCGGGGCCATCGTTTGCTTCAGCAAAGTGGATCTGACGGCACCTCCCAAGCCGCTCTTGGATCGGCTCCACGAGCGGAAGGTCGAGGTAGTCAGCACGAGCGCCGAGACGGGTGCGGGGTTGGAGGCTCTGCGGGCGAAGCTGATTGCATGTGCTCCGGTGGATTACTTCGATTCTCGTCGCCTCGTTGGGGATCTAGTGGAAACTGGAGACGTTGTCGTGCTCGTGGTGCCCATCGACAAGGAGGCCCCGAAAGGAAGGCTCATTTTGCCCCAGGTCCAGGTGATTCGAGATCTGCTCGATAGTGGCGCGGTAGCGATAGTGAGCAAGGAAGACGAACTGCCGGGCGTACTAAGGAAGCTGACTTCACCGCCAAGGCTCGTGGTCACCGACTCGCAGGCATTCGAGCAAGTGGCCGTCGATACTCCTCGGGGCATCCACCTCACATCCTTCTCTATTCTCTTCTCCCGCTTCCAGGGGGACCTTGCAGAGCAGGTGAAGGGAGCGGCGGCTATCGACTGCTTGCAGGACAAAGATAAGGTGCTGGTAGCAGAGGGTTGTACCCACCACCCAATCGGCGAGGATATCGGAAGAGTGAAGATTCCCAAATGGCTTGCCGAGCATAGCGGAGCCTCACTCGAGTTCATTACCGTCGCGGGGAGAGAGTTTCCCGATGACCTATCGCCCTTCTCGCTCGTGATTCACTGCGGCAACTGTATGGGTAACCGTAGAGAGATGCTCTCTCGAATCATGCGCTGCCGGCAGCAGGGTGTGCCCATTACCAACTATGGGCTGGCGATAGCTCTTTGTCGGGGCATTTTGAAGCGTGCCATCGAGCCCTTCCCAGTTGCCCTCGAGGCATTCAAAGCGGCCAAGGAAGAAGGCGAAACCTGCTCGTAGGGTGCTCGCGGGCTGCTTTTTGGGCGGATTGCCCCGTGCGCCTCAAAGATGCCGGCCTTATGCGCAGACGGCTGAGAGACCTGGCAATGGATTGCCCCGCGCGCCTCAAAGATGCCGCATGCTTTCAAGCCACCAGGGTGAGCGGTAAACGAAATGCCCCCCCGCCTCAAGGATGCCGGCGCTTCGTCGGAACTCTTCTTTAGATCGCGGCCCCAAAGCGAGCTGGGATCATAGGGGCTTCCCTACGCCGTCTCGATACTCCCGAGGGCCCAATCAAAAAGTCATCGAGTCCTTCGTACCGCCAAAGGCTCATTTCCTACCTTATTAAGAGAAATCGCGCTGGCTCTCCATCGGAAAGCTGCATGGTGGCGGTTTGGGAGGGCTTGGGCTTGCGTCGGACGGAAGAGGGCGCTATTTACCCCGCGATTCGAACCCGTTGGCCTCCTCCGGGAGCCTTGAAAGGAGACATCGATGGCAAGGATTCTGGTGATCGATGACGATCCAGATGTGGTAGAGGCGTGCCGTTTGTTTCTGGAAAAAGACAAGCATACGGTGATCGCGGCCTACAGTCGAACCGAGGGAATGGAGGCTGTGGCCAACCACAAGCCGGATCTCCTGGTGCTGGACGTGATTATGGAGCAACCGGACGATGGAATAGCCATGGCACAGGACCTGAGACGTACGGGATTCAATGGTCCAATCTTGATGATGACAAGCCTGAGCAAGGTCACCGGCCTGTCGTATTCGCGGGACGACGATACGGTGCCGGTCGATGCTTTCCTGGAGAAACCAGTGGATGCGGCGACCTTGACGAGCAAGGTCAAAGACCTTCTCAACGAGAAAGGACAGTAGACGAATGCTGCTTACCGAACGCCAACGTCTTCGGGAAGATATCGCTGCTTGGGTCGAGCAGCACGGAAACGACCGTGCTGCCTTGATCCCTATTCTGCAGAATATCCAGC
>SKWY01000149.1 GCA_007128675.1 Deltaproteobacteria bacterium
AGGACGTGTCCCACGCGCAGGGCGGGTTGTACAAGGGGCGCAAGGCGGGCGCCTTGGGCGACGTGGGCGCCATGTCGCTGATGAGCGGCAAGTCCTTCGCCATCGGCGAGGGCGGCATCTTGGTCACCGACGACCGGGAGATCTACGACCGCGCCATCGCGTGGGGGCACTACAGCCGCTTCAAGCCGGACAACATCGAGACGGAGCTAGACAAGGAAGCCCTCGTGGAGACGGCTCGGCGGCTCACCGAGAAGCTTCGTGACTTCGGCATTGCAGGAGAGGTCGTCCAGATTAGGCCAGGCCCGGTCATCACGATGTACGAGTTCAGGCCGGGCCCCGGGGTCAAGATCAGCAAGATCCAAGGCCTCGCGGACGATCTCGCAATGGCCATGGAGGCGCTCCGAGTAAGGATCGTCGCCCCCATCCCCGGTAAGAACGCCGTCGGCATCGAGGTTCCAAACGCCCAGCGTCAAACGGTATCCATGCGAGAGATACTGGAGCAGGACACATACCTCGAGGCGAAGAGCAAGCTGACTCTCGGCATGGGAAAGAACATCGAGGGAGATCCCCTCATCGTCGATCTTGCCAAGATGCCTCATCTGCTGATCGCTGGAACCACCGGCTCGGGCAAATCGGTGGCGGTGAACGGAATGATCACCTCAATGCTCTACAAGGCCACGCCAGACGAGGTGCGATTCATCATGATCGACCCCAAGGTCTTGGAGCTGAAGCTCTACGAGGGCATCCCCCATCTACTGTTGCCGGTAGTAACCGATCCGGCCAAGGCTGCCTTGGCACTTCGGTGGGCTACCGAGGAGATGGACCGACGCTACCATCTGCTCGCCGACTTGAACGTGCGCGACCTCTCGACCTTCAACAAGAAAGTTACACGTCTCCATGACGAGTGGGAGGCCCGCCAGGCCGAAATGCCGCCCTTGCCGTCGCTCGACTCCTTCCAAGGCGACCCCGATGAGCTCGAGAACCTCAGAAGACGACATGAGGAGCGCTGGCTGGCGGACCCGCCTCCTCCCGAGCGCCTCCCCCTGCTCGTCATCGTGATCGACGAGCTTGCCGACCTCATGATGGTAGCTTCGCGAGAGGTCGAGACACACATCGCCAGGCTTGCTCAGAAGGCCAGGGCAGCGGGCATTCATCTCCTGGTCGCCACGCAGCGCCCTTCGACGGATGTCCTCACCGGCGTCATCAAGATCAACTTCCCCGCCAGAATCAGCTTCAGAGTCGCAAGTCGACACGACTCTCAGACAATCATCAACGAGCCGGGCGCGGAGAAGCTCCTAGGCAACGGCGACATGCTAATTATTCCTCCTGGACAGTCGGAGCCCGTGCGCGCGCACGGAGCGTTCCTGGCGGAGAACGAGATCGAGCGGGTCGTCGAGCACCTGAAGACCCAAGGTGAACCCGTGTACGACGAGACGATCCTTCAACCCAGGGACGATGGAGACGGGACCACGGGAGAGGACGATGATGACAGCGCACTGGACTCCAAATGGGATGAAGCGCTCGCCATCCTGTCCGAGCGAGACACGATCAGCGTCTCATGGATCCAGCGACGCCTGGCCATCGGTTACAACCGGGCCGCCAGGATGATTGAGAAGATGGAGCGGGAAGGAATTGTCGGGCCCGCGGATGGGAGCAAACCCCGCGAGGTGCTCCTTTCCGCGCCGCCCTCTTGATCGTCAAACGCGCTGCTCCTCGAAGGTCTGTCTGGCCTCGTCGGTAACGAGTCTTTCGAAGGCGTCCTCGACGTTCTGGTGAACCTCCTCGAGGCACGCGGCCAAGTTGGGAATGTCGCCACAATCGCCGGCATCCAGGTAGTCGTGAATATCCAGGAGGACCACACCAAATGGTGCCCGGCTCGAATGGCTCGAACCGGCCGTAGCCACGAGCTTGTGCCCAGGGTTCAAAGGCTTGAGGATCATGCGACGCCTGAAACCGTTTGCGCGACTCGACTCGACCTTCAGATACCGCGATACATCCATGTGGGGATTAGGGAGGGCAATCCTGTTCACGTACCTGATCCCAATCCTCTCCACACGCGCACTTCCCATCACCTCCCGATGCAAAGCCACCATGTCGAGAACACTCGAGCTTAGAACCCGGAAGCCTGGATAGGGTCGCAGCTGGGAGACTATTACCTTGTGGGGAAAGAACTGGACTGTCTGGGAATCGTCCTTACGAGACACTATGAGTCTGGCCCTGCTTTCCTTGGCCGGAGCACTCACCTGTCTGGGGTACTGCTCCAATAGGTGCGCGCGCAGGTGGAACGGCGTTTCATCGGTCCACTGCCCTCCGGTCACTACCGCCTCGCACCTCACCTCGACTATGGGAGGACGCTGATATCTCTTTTTTGCCATGAGCCTTGCTCTCCTGTCTTTTGGTGTACCTGCCAGTGCAACGAGCATTGCCATGGAGAGAGTGCCCTGCTCTTCGGCTAAGGCGCAGGCCAGAGAAAAGGGCCGAATATGAGAAGCATCAGCAGGAGCAAGACTACCGCCGCGGCTACCACGACCAAGGTCCGCATGCGACGCCTGCTCTCCTCACTGCCTTCTTCAAAGCCGCTGTCCATGGGCTCTTCTCCAAGGCTAAGATTGTTGCCGCACACCGACCAAAGCCAGCGGGTCACTTCATCCCACAGCGAGATTCGACTCATGCGAAGCCCGAGAATCACCGGAAGATGGGGTCAGAGTTCATGCTCCGATCGGCTCATGAGGCGCCGAAAGTTCTCGTGATGCCGCAAAATCACCACCACTCCCATAGTGGCCGCCAAGGCTGCCGGCATGACGCCGCCTGTCAGATACGCCACCGGAACCGAGAGCGCCACCCCGATGATGGACCCGATGCTGGCAACCCGAAAAACGGCGACGACAATCGCAAAGGCCATCAGTCCAGCGACAGCGGCAAGCGGCGCAACCCCGAGCATCACCCCAAGAGCGGTTGCCACTCCCTTGCCTCCTCTGAACCTCAACCACACCGGATAGCAATGACCTAGAAGCGCGGCCAGACCCGTTGCGGCAACCCAGAAGGCTGTCTTATCGATACTGGCGACCGCGTGGAAGGAGAAGTACACGAGCGCATCCTGCCGGGGTGAATCGGCGAAGAAGAAGCCCACCAAGAGAACCGGGAAAAAACCCTTTGCGGCATCGAGCACAAGGGTAGCCACCCCCATGGGCCGTCCCACCAATCGGGCCACGTTCGCGGCTCCGATGTTCTTGCTGCCTCCTTCGCGCACATCGATTCCGTGAAAACGCCGAGCGAGGATCATTCCAAAGGGAATCGATCCCAACAGGTACGCTCCACCGAGCACCAGAAGACCATGGAAGAAGCCCACGGAATCAAGGCTACTCCCAACTCGCCCTCAAGCCCAATCTCCGATCACGAAATGCCGTATCAAAAGGTAGCCCCAATTCGATAGCACCACTACGGCGGTGATAACCCCGACGCCAATCGAGGCGCGGCGACTCAAGTAGATCCGAGGCCAAGGCCGACGGAGAACAAGACGAAGGAGGCCAAGGATTACGAAGAGCACCAAGAAGAGAAACAGCAAGGTCCCTAGTGGGCTAACCAGAAATGCCCCAGCGAAATCCAGATTCGCGGTACGCACGAAGGAGCGGGTGAAACCACATCCGGGACACGGTATACCCGTGATGATCCGAAAAGTGCAGGGAGCCAGACCGTCCATAAGGGAGAAGGGCACGAAGCGAGCGACCAGAATGGCCAACAAGGCCACCGCCAAGTAGGCATCGGCTAAACCGAGACCAAACTCACGATTGTGTCCTGGCGATAGATGAACCCCGTACTTCAGGCGTACCGCCGGCAAGTAAGACGACTGGTCGTTCACGGAGCGGTCGTCTCTTTGCCACGAGGCTCTTCGCTCCATTACCTGCCTACCCCATACCCGAAGCCGCCACTGCCTGGGACATGAGGCCACCCATCAACAAGCCTCCAAGGCAGCAGCACAAGCAGCAGACCAGGAACCAAATCAACACGGCTAGGGAGGCTTTGAGAGGGGTGGTTCGCTGAAGGAAGAAGATGGCGGTAATGGTCAGGACCAAGGCCCAGATCATCCCAATCAAGCTTCCGCAGAGTGGAACTACCCCTATCAGCCAAGGTGTGCTCCCATAGCACGCCGCGCGAAAAGAGGCGTTCCATCCGTGATTGTTGGCGCCAAAGACAAGAACGCCCAAATGAACCATTGCGGCGGCGATCAAAATACCTATTGCCGCGATCACGGGAGACAGAAGAAGTGATGCCACCAGGTTCCCAGGTCCCGTGGCATGGGTGATGAAGGTCTCGAGAAGCTCGGCGAGCTCGGGCGGCAGCTCGTCGAGCTCGGGCGTTGCCGAAGGACCAGGAGAGAAGGCGCTGGTCACGAAGTTCCAGATGTTCCCGGCAAGAAGACCTATGGTGAGGCAAAGCCAACCGAAGAGAAAAGCGCCGTCAACGTTATCCACCCGCATCCGACGAAAGAGCGATGCCGGATCGAACAGCGCCATCTTCACGGTTAGAAAAAAGCCGTTGAGGAAGCCTATCTCGCCCCGTCTTTCGAATGGGCTGGACTCACCGTTCGAACCTGCCGGGCCTCCTTCGTCTCCCGATCCCCCTCGTGGCGACCAATCCGGGGACGATTCGGCTCCCTCCCACCTTTCTCCACCGGTGGGGCCACCGCTCATTCCTCCCGGTGAATGAGGAGCCTCGACATATACGTGCGTACCGCAGTGTGGACAGTACTGGGCACCGGTATCCTCGATCTCGAATGTCTTGTTACAGCTCGAGCATTGGGCAATCACGGCCCCTCCCTGGTCATGCGCGAAAACGGCCGCGAGGACGAACCCTCGCGGCCGCGGACTCTCGAGGTGGTGTCGGGAAGACAGGATTTGAACCTGCGACCCCCTGCTCCCGAAGCAGGTGCTCTACCAGGCTGAGCCACTTCCCGTAATCGGCCGCCCTCAATGGCGGTCATCTACATATTCCCTGCGCCAAAGGCACGATATTCCGTTTGTAAAGGCATTCGTAGCGTACCGACAAAGCTATGACTCAAGGCAAGCTCGATGCCTCTTTTCTCATTCTTCCAATCTCTTCCTGATAGCTCCTAGCGCCAAATATCGCCGAGCCAGCCACGAGTATCGTAGCCCCTGCGCATGCTACTGATCGAGCGTTTGCGACCTTTACGCCACCGTCCACCTCGATGTCAACCTCGAGGCCGCGAGCGGCAATCCTCTCGGCCAGAGACTCGATCTTTTGCAGGACCGCTGGAATGAACGACTGTCCCCCGAAGCCTGGATTGACGCTCATGAGAAGCACCATGTCCACATCCTCCAGCACATGGTCGATCATCTCCAGGGGAGTGTGCGGGTTTAGAACTACGGAGGGACTCGCTCCCAGCTCCCTTATCCGCTGCAGTACCCTATGCAGATGTGGGCAGGCCTCCACGTGAACAGTTAGAATGTCGGCTCCAGCACCAATGAAGGCTTCGAGATAGCGCTCTGGTGATTCGATCATCAAGTGAACATCGAGAGGCAGCGAGGTTCTCATCTTGACGGCGTCGACGACCATCGGGCCGACGGTGATATTCGGCACGAAATGCCCATCCATCACGTCGATGTGCACGAGATCGGCGCCCGCCTTCTCGATTGTGACAATCTCCTCGGCCAACCGGCCGAAGTCGGCGGAAAGGATCGAAGGTGCTATGGCCACCCTGGCTGGATCTTTTCTTACGAACATTGGTCTGCTCTCTGAAGCTAATGCCCCGAGGAGGCTGTAGCTACTCGCCGAAGCCTCGCCGCGAAGAAGCCGTCTGTGCCGTGCTGGTGAGTCCAAAGATCAAGCGTGCCATCGGAGGCAACCAGCCTGTTCCATGGAGTGCGAGGTTCGTCAACACCTCTCTTGTCGACTCGCCCCGCGCCGGCGAGCTCTTCGGCATCCGCCGGCGGTTGTATGGACACGCCGCGCGGGAGCTCCACCAGCGGCGGATCCGGCTCGAAGCTCGGGTTCTTGGCAAGAAACTCATCGATTAGACTGGGACCTTCCGCCAAGGTCCTCGTGCAGACGGCATAGACGAGCCGCCCTTCTTCGGCCACGTACGGTGCAAGCGATTCGAGCAACTTGCGCTGCAACCCCGCAAGGCGCTCCATATCTTCCTTGGAGCGAGTCAGCTTGATCTCGGGACGGCGCCGAAGAGTCCCAAGGCCCGTGCACGGCGCATCAATCAACACCAGATCGAACTCTTCATGCCTTGCGAAAGGAAGAGGCCGTGTTGCATCTGCGGCATGCACCTCCACTCGGTCTTCGAGCCCCAGGCGTCTTGCCTCTTCCTCGACCCGCTCCGCTCGTCTCTTGTGTAGATCAACCGCGACGACCCTCGAGTTGGGAAGAGCCTGTGCGAGATGGCAGGTCTTGCCTCCAGGCGCGGCGCATGCATCCAACACCTTGCTCGGCCTCCCAGTACCCGCTTTTCGATTCTTTCCAGGCAACAAGGAATACTCCGTCACTAGCTGTGCTCCCTCGTCCTGCGCCTGAAGCCCAAGCTCCTGCCAGCTCGGCAAGTTCTCTGGATGAGTACCCTGCTCAATGACAATGCCAAGATGAGAGTGCGAAGCGGCTCGGGCCTCGATACCCGCCTTCAGTAGCATCGCCAGCGCATCCTCCCTGTGGGCGCTGGAGGAGGCCCTCAAGTTGAGAAAGGCTGGAGAGTTCAGCGCGGCGGCGAGCTGGGCGACCTCTTTTGCCGAGAGCTGTCTCGACCACTCGTGATAGAGCCAAAGCGGCAAGGCCTCGGTCAAGAGGAGGTATCGGGCCGGGTCCTCTCGAAACGATGGCGGTTGGCCGGCCCCCTTTCGCGAAAGCTCTCTGAGCACGGCGTTCACGAAACCGCTGGCGCCTCCCACACCAACTTCCCTTGCCAGCGCGACGGTCTCCCCCACGGCCGCGTGTGCCGGCACTCGCATATGAAGCAGCTGATAAGCTCCGAGACGAAGAAGTACCAGCACGCTCTCATCCATCCGATCCAAATGCCTCTTGGAGTACAACGCTATGGCTTCATCTAGAGAGGGGGTCCGCCTAAGCGTGCCATAAACGAACTCCGTGCAAAGCGCTCGTTCTCTTCTATCCAGTCCGGGCCTTTGACGGAGAGTAGCATCCAGCGTAACTCCGGCGAAGGCGCCTCCACGCAACACTCGAAGGAGAACATCGAAGGCAAGGCGGCGAGGGTTTGAGTCCTGCACTAGTTCACCCACCTACCATCCGAGCGCAGACGAGCCAGCTCTCTCCTTACTTCGACCTCTTCTTCGGGGGGAGGGCTCAGGCTAAGCACACGCTCCAGATCCGAGACGGCTCTGTCCGCCCGCCCCAAACGAAGGTAGAGGGCGGCTCGGCCCCTGATAAGGGAGGTGGATCGCGGATTGAGAAGAACCATTCTCTCATGAGCGCGAAGTGCACGCGCCTCATCGGAGCGTCGAAGGTATGTAGCGCGAAGATTCGAGAGGATGCGAGTCAAGACTACCCGAGGGCTTGCCGGCTGGAGCAGCGAGGGGTCGAACTCGGCCTCACTCCCGCTCGTTTCCGCAAGCAGCTTGCGGCAATCGAGAATGTCCAGGGTCCTTCCTCCATTGAAGGGATCCACCAAGACGATTCCTTCCTCAAGGTCGCATCGAACGAGGAAGTGCCCCGGAAATGCAACTCCAACCGCTTTCAGACCACAACGGCGCGCTACCGCCACGTAAACCACGGCGAGGCTGATGGGTAGACCTCGGCAACGCTCTAGAACCCTGGGAAGAAGCACGAGGCTCGGATCATCGGTATCTTTTCTTTCACCCGAAAAGCCCTTCTCGTGAAACAAGAGATTGTGCAGTGCCGCGATTCGATCGGCGGGCTCTGGGTCCTTCGGCAGCATTGCCTTGGCGCGGTTACCGAGATCCTCGAGCTGCTCCATGTATGCCTCGAGATCGGGAGCCTCGAGATCCAGATCCTCGGCGGCGATCAGCAAAGCGCCGGCCACGACGTCCATCTGCTCATCACTATGGTCCGCCAGCTCCGCAAGCGCTCGGCGAGCAGGATGTTCAGTAGTGAGGTCCACGATCTCCATGACGAGTCCAGCGCAAGCCTACCGCCGATCGCCTCCGGCGTCATCGAGATCTTACCTGGGCCCGGCAAAGGGGCGTAACGTAAGTAATCGAGAATGGAGCTAGATATCTAGTGGCGCCCTCTTCGAGGCCACCTGCGGATTCAACCGCGTTATGCTTCGACAGATGAACCCGCCCCCATCGTCTTCAGCCCACGGCATATCTGGCCGAAGCACACCTGTTCGAGCCATCCTGCCGACATGTTTGTTTTTTTCGGGCTTTTGCGCTCTTGCCTATCAGGTCTCTTGGGCTCGCTACCTCTCCATGTTTCTGGGCGCCACGGCACCGGCCTACACCATCGTGCTCGCCACATTCATGGGCGGTCTCGCGCTGGGCGCCTGGATGCTCGGCAAGATGGCGGATAGGACCGAGAGGCCGCTACGCCTCTACGGGCACCTGGAGCTCTTGGTCGCCTTCCTATGCTTTGTGTTCCCTCTTCTGATGGATCTTCTCGGCCCCCTGTACCTGGCCTTGGCGCGGCCCGTAGCCGATCTCCCCGCCCTACGTCACATTCTGCGAGCCTTCCTTGCCGTGGCCGTGCTGGCCGCTCCTTCCATACTGATGGGCGGGACACTACCCGCCGCCACGCGCTTCTACGTTCGCAGCCTCAAGCAGGTCGGCTCCGGGGTCGGGAAGCTCTACTTCGTCAACGCCTTTGGGGCCGTTTTCGGGACGTTGACGGCCGGTTTCTTTCTCATCTCTTGGCTTGGGCTTCACGGCACCTTCTGGACTGCCGCCGCGATCAACGCCCTGATCGGCCTGTGGGCGCTTCGAACCAGCCGCCGTATCGACGGTCCATCGGCCTGCCCCCCGGCTGGATGGATCGATGACGTGGAGACCGATATCGATCCCCCTGGGACTGAATCTCCCTTCCCCGCTTGGGTGGCAACGGCAGCTCTCGTTGCCACGGCCTCATCGGGGGCAGCCTCGATGATCTACGAGGTGAGCTGGATCCGGGTGCTCACAATCGTGCTCGGCGGATCGACCTATGCCTTCACCGTCATGCTCGCTGCCGTCATCCTCGGCATCGCTATTGGCTCCGCCCTGGTGGCCGCATTGCCGCGACTTGCTCGAAGTGGGCTCGGAGCATTCGGGCTACTCGAGGTATCGGTCGCCTTCGTCGTGCTGGCCATGGTGCCAATCTACAACCGGCTATCCTATATCTACGTCAAGATGGCCGCGGGAATCCCTCGTGAGCCCGAGGCCTACCCGCAGTTCCTCCTCATAGGCTTCCTCTTGTGCGTTGCGGTCATGCTCATACCGACGGTGCTCCTAGGAGCTACCTTCCCCCTGGCGACTCGCCTCGCGTCGAGATCGATGCCTACACTCGGCGGCGGCGTCGGTCGAGCCTACGCATTCAATACGGCGGGAACGCTCTTTGGCACCATCATATCCGCCCATCTCTTGTTCCCATGGCTCGGTCTCTTCGGCACCTTCGCTTTCGCCGCCTCTCTGAACATGTCCGCCGGGCTCCTCTGCCTCTTTGGAGCCCTGAAGCTCTCTTGCGCCTCCCTATCCAGAACGAAACCGGGTGGCGGCGCTGTGAACGAAGACTCCTCTCTCTCAGGGGGCGGGCCGCCACATGAGAGCAGGCGGCCCGTCTTCATGCAGAGAGCCGGTGCCACTCTACTTGTCGCAATCACTGCGGCATTCGTTCTCTTCGTCGCAAAGGGACCCAGGCTCGACCATCACGTGCTCTCCCGAGGCATGTTCCGCTCGATGACCGCCGCTTTCGGGGACTACGGCGAGTTCTGGGCTTGGCTGGCATCGAGCACGAACATTCTCTACTACAAGGATGGGGCGGAAGACACCGTCGCGGTCCTCGACTACCGGGGTCATTTGACGCTCCAGGTCAACGGAAAGGCCGACGCCAGCAGCGAAGGCGACATGCCAACCCAGATGTGCCTTGGCCACCTACCGATGGTCATCCATCCAGATCCGGGCAGAGTGCTGGTCGTGGGGCTGGGCAGCGGCGCCACGAGCGCGGCGATCCTTGCTCATCCTGAAGTGGAGTTGACGACTGTCGAGCTCTCACCACAGGTCGTCGAGGCTGCAAGCCTCTTCGCTCCCTACACCAGGGATGTGCTCGAGGACCCCCGTTTGGATCTCGTAATCGAGGATGCCAAGGCCTACCTGGGTCTTTCGAGAGAGCGCTTCGACATCATCATAAGCGAGCCTTCGAACCCTTGGGTGGCCGGTAACGCCGATCTTTTCACGATCGAGTTCTTCGATCTAATGCGTTCTCGGCTGGCAGCCGGCGGCTTCGTAGCCCAGTGGTTCCATGACTACGAGATGACCGACGAGGCTCTCAAGACGATCCTTCGTACCTTCACCGAAGCATTTTCTTACACCCGCTTGTTTCACTGCGGCGCGGGAAGGGACTTCGTTCTGATAGGCGCCGAAAAGGCCCTTACCTACGAGCCTTCTCGCATGCAAACAGCAATCGCCGCCACACCCCTCGTTGCCAAGGATCTCGATGCTCATCTCTCCATACGCTCTCCCCTCGGAGTCTTCACCAGAAACGTGCTCGACGACTCCGGTCTTCGGACCCTTTCCGAAGGAGGCCGGTTGCATCGCAGTCGCAGGCCCGTCTTGGACTTTCAGGCACCACGAGGCGTCTTTCTGCGCTCCATGAGCCCACTGATCGCAAAAGCAGACCAAAGGTGGCTAGAGCCTGGCGAGGCGGACATGCTCATCACACGCCTGACAGGTGGAAAGCCTCTTTCCACCGACGAGGCCTTTGCCGAAGCAGCCGCCAACATCACCGCGCCCTTTCACGGGCTACAAGAAGACATTCTGCATAAATGGGTCGACGCGACCGGCTCGGCCAAGGCCCATAGGAACCTGGCCAGAGTTCTTGTCGATAGGGAATGGGAGAACCATGCTCTCGCCGCCTACCGAGACCTCGAGGGCACGGGAGAGGCGACCAAGGAGGACAGCTTCGAGCGCTGGACATTGGAGGCCCGCATTGCCTCCGATGACGAAGCAAAGGACACGACATCGATCCGCCTAGCAATCGACGAGCTTCTCTCCCTTGCTGTAGATATCGATCGCGCCGAGACCTGGGATCGCTTCGCAAGCACATGCCTTTACGTAGGGCTGCCCGAAAAGGCTGCAATAGGTTTCGAGAAGGCACTTGCGATGACCGAGAAGAGCTCGAAATGGGATCTCCTAGACAGGCTCGTCGGGCTCGCCAAGGCGAATCGCCAGTCCGGGAATACCGATACGGCACGAGAGCACCTTGCTGAGGCAAGGAGGCTCGGGGTGGAGCACTGGGCTCTGCGTCTGGAGATCGAAGTCCTGGGGCTGCCCGATTGACTGGAGCCGGAAAACACGCGACACCGCCAGCTTCCCACCTTTGCACCGCCGAAGCGAGCCGCCAAGTGGCCTGGTTCTCGCCGAGCAGCTTTCCCTCCCCTCGTCTCAAATGGCGCGGCGGCGGGCTCGGCTTAGCTTGACGAACAGGTGTTGAATCTGCCTCAATTAACACGGTTGAGTTGCCTATGCTGTAGCTTCAGGAGTGCACAATGGGATCATTTCGGGCCAGGGAGCATGATCGAGGCCGTTGTCGATCGAATCAGGATACGTCTTTGGATCAAAGGAAAGCGCACACGGATTGGCCAGAAGCCTGGAAGCTTTCCGGCCCCGCCCTGGCGGGAACTCTGATCGCCGTCTTGTTGGCTTTCCTGGGAGCCACGGCATGTGAAGAGCACCCGGCCCCGATGGATCTTCACTTCGAGTTCGACGACTGGACGAGGCAAGGAGAAGCGCTTCGTGACGAACTGAAGCTAGATGTTGGAGCGCCCGACGAGAGCTACGTCACCGAGCCTATAGCGGTTGGTGACACCAGCTTCGATCGCGTGGCCTTGATGTTCGATGCGGCCAAGACTCCAGCAGTAGAGATCCGAGTCTCATTCGACGGCGGACACACGTTCAACGATTGGGTCCCGGCCACCCTGACCTTCCAAGAAGACATTGCTCACAACGCCCACGCCGATGTTCCTCATGGCGGGACACATATCCAGGTTCGCTTCGCCGACGTGAAGCCCGACGACCTCTCATACCTATTCGTCGATGCGTTCGTCTTCGAGCCAGATCCCGTGGTCGACCCAGACGCATTGGAAGATATGGACACGATCCATCAGGAGCTGGCAGCCGACGCCGGCGTCGATGTCACTCGTTCCGGGTGGAACGCTAGATCCTCACGGTGCTCGGTCACCCACTCACCTCACCGAATGACCATCCACCACACGGTTACCCCCAACAACGACTCCATTTCCATGGCCGCGCGCATGCGTCAGATGCAGAACCATCATATGGATAGCCGCGGTTTCTGCGACATCGGTTACCACTTCTGCGTGGGACAAGACGGAAGAGTATACCAGGGAAGACCAGAACGGTACCGCGGAGCACACGTGGGGGGAGCAAACACCGGTAACGCCGGCATCAGCTTCATCGGCACCTTCACCAGCGTGGTTCCATCGAACTCGATGATGGACGCTGGCGCGAAGATCATCTGGGCCGTTGCCGATTACTACGGAATCGCCATCAACCGGGAAAGAGTGAAAGGGCATCGTGAGTACTCGGCCACCGAGTGCCCCGGTAACGCCCTCTACCCGAAGATGAACGATCTCGTCGCGCGTGCGCAGGCTCATCCTGGCGGCGGCGGCGGAACTACACCGACTCAGGGAGTTCTTCGTGGAGCAATCTACCAGGGCGACGATCTTCAGGATCTATCGCGAAGGATCTCCGGCGCTACCGTTACGCTGAACAACGGTGCATCGACTACCACTGATGGCGAGGGCTGGTACGCCTTCGATCTCGAGCCCGGCTCCTACACTATTACGGCCACGGCGACTGGCTTCTCCTCGGAGTCGGCTACTCGCGATGTGACCTCGGGCTCGACCACCTGGGGCAGCATCAGATTGCATCCTCAGGCGGAAGGTGATGAGGGCACGGCACGGGGAGTAGTCTTCTGGATAGATGATGCAGAGGAGTACTGGGACTATGTGGGCGACGCCAGCCGGCGACTGTCGGGAGCCAGCGTCACGTTCACGCCCGGCGACCATTCTGCCACCACGGGCAGCGACGGCTACTACCGCCTCGATCTTCCGACTGGTCAGTACTCGATCCGAGCCTCCGCCGACGGCTATGACGACGGCGTCCACCCGGAGGGCATCACAGTAGAGGCTGGCCAGATCACGTGGGGTTCCACTCCCGTACTCACTCCTGGAGAAGAACAAGTGGTAGCGGCACCACGAGTCACAATCACCGATCCGCCAGATGGAGCTGTCGTCACGCTCCAACAAATCAAGGTCAGCGGCACGGTGACCCATGCCGCCGAGCTGGCTTCCTTCACCGTGGCGGGGGAGGATACCACTGTAGAGGATGGCTCCTTCGAGGCCACCGTAAACCTTTCTGCTGGTGAGAACACCATCGAGGCAATCGCCGAGGATGACCTGGGTGGGGTTGGAGAAGACGAGATCCTCGTTATCTTCGAAGGTGACCAAGGCGGTCTCGAAGGTTTCGTCTACGATGTCACCGGTGGTGATGAGGCGCGAGTCGAGGGAGCCGTCGTAGAGCTTCCGGATATCGACTCCGCAGTGACAACCGACGGGAGCGGGTTCTTCAGCTTCGACCTAGACGGCGGCACATACAATCTTCGGGTATCCGCCGCCGACTTCGTCACCCATCGCGGCGCCTTCACCATATTCGATGGGCAGCGCCTCAATCTGCGAATAGGCCTCGAGCCGGGCAACGACATCGTCGAGCAACTAGTGGAGATCGATTTTCCTGTAGACGGCGAGATCCTGGATCGCGCCGAGGTCATCGTAAGGGCGGCCGCTGCCGATCCCGATCTTTCCAGGGCCACCATAAACGGCCGCGAGGCCAGCCTTGGCGAGGAAGGATCCTTCACCGCCCTGATAGAGCTAGAGCCAGGTGAAAACGTGATCGAGGCCGTCGCTTTCAAGGCCAATGAACGAGAGATCGGCCGAGCATCGATTACC
Source organism: Deltaproteobacteria bacterium (assembly GCA_007128675.1). GTDB lineage: Bacteria > Myxococcota > Myxococcia > SLRQ01 > SLRQ01 > SKWY01. The sequence continues at coordinate 14,147 of SKWY01000149.1, forward strand.
GTCAAGTACAATGGTGGTGGCGGCTGTGGATGCTCAACGAGCCGTGACAATGCCCTGCTACCCGCCCTCCTACTCCTCTCTTTTATCGGCGTACTCTCATCTAGAAAGAGAAGATGAAGTAAGGGTCTTCGGCCTCAATAAGGCTCGGCGCCTATCCGAAAGACCTGTGTAGCCAGTGCCCGATCAACGAGAACATACACGGTGACGGCTAGGAGCGGGACCACGTAAGACGTGCTCCATGCGGCATCGCTCGCGAAAGCCCCGCCGATCGCTCCAGGTTTGTCTACATGATATTGGTCGAGTAAGGAGAAAGCCAAGGCAACCTGGGTTATGCTGTGTCTTTCAGAAGGCCCTTATTGCTAGGTCATGTTCGCTTCCCTACATCGCTGGGTTCTCACTCACGACGACAGCAAGCTGTTCGTGGTGCTCTATATCGGCTTGGCTGTGCTGCTGGCGATACTCCTTGGCCTTTTCTGGCTCACCATGGTGGTTTGCATTCATCTCGTCATGGAGATGATCAAGCAGCACCACTTCGACCCTCGTCCACTGCCGGCTCTCACCAGATCTCTCTGGGAGCTGAAGCTGGATATTGGCCTGGTGCTATGCGGGCTAGTCATAGGCCTCTACATAGAGGTCGTTTTCGGTCTCGTTGGAATAGGTCATGCGGGGAGAGCGGGGGCACAAGCCGCAGCACGGGCAGGCATGTGGCCGCGCGTAATTCGAGGAGTGCTCTTGACGCTCGATGATGTCGCCC
>SKWY01000458.1 GCA_007128675.1 Deltaproteobacteria bacterium
GGCTTGCCATCGGCATTCATGAGCACGACGGGCGCTCCCTCTCCGTAGCCGATTAGAAGTCGCCGGCCCGATACGGACACCAAAGCGAGGCCCGAGCGCTGCGTAAGTCCGGCCCGCGCGAGGATCGTCATCTCCTCGGAGCTCGATAAGCCTCGTCGAAGATGTCGGCGAAGAAACCAGGCGGCAGCAATGAGAAAAAGAGAAAGAATCAAGAGGTTCATAGGTCTGCTCCCTCGATGATGCGTACGCCGAGGACGCCCTCGACATCGACTAGCTCGCAAAGAGCAATCGTCTGCTCTCCTGCCTGAAGCTTCGCCCGTGGAGCCGTTTTGGTGAGCGTGATGACCGAACCCGGTCCAACTCTAGAGAGTTCGCCGAGAGTCATTGGGATTGTGTCGAGCACGACGTGGACATCGATGGCCAATGAGCCGGCTTCCTTGCACATCTTGGACATGGTCATCTCCTCTGCGGTGAGCCTTGGTTGACTGAAATGGGTGACCGAGACGCATCGGGAATCGAGGCGGCCAATCGCGCAGGGACGAGCCTTGGTCGATGCACAGGCGCGAAGGAAGACGGAGCCGCTTGGTGCTCCCTCGATCAAGCTTGCCTCGGGATCGGGGCAAATGACGTCTCCTGGCCGCAGCCTCGAGACGCTTGCTGCCGAAAGGCGAACGGGGCCCATGCACACGAAAAGGGGAGCCGTGAGGGTTGGCAGCGAGCAGTCTGGCCATCCTCGGTCCCTCTTGCCTCGAGACGAGTCACAAGCCACCGCTTCCGAGCCTTCCGTCGCCTCTTTGTACTCGACGCCTGCCTGCCCCGATGCCTTATCGGAAGAGGATGAGGCGTTCTTGGCCCTAGTTTCTAGGGCATCGGCCAGAGCCATGGCGGAGAGCTGGTCGAGGCGAAGCTGCATATGACCTTGCTCGTCTCCGATGCGGAGGCGCAACTCGATTGCCAGCACGGGCTCACGGTGGATCCTCGTGTTGGAGACGAGCCTCGGATGGGCTATGTCCGACTCGCCCATGGCTCTGCACAGGAGGAGCGCCGCATGTCCGAGCAGGGCGGATGTCACGGGATCTGGCCTGGTGACGATCGGAGAAGATAGGGAGCCGGTGAGCGCCTGGATCAACGCGGCCGAGAGGCCAGGGCAGAAACGAGCCTCGCATATGCCAAGGCCCCCGCCGAGACCAGCTGTGACGGTGAACCCGGCGATGGGCTCGGCTCCGAGGGTGGTGCCGATCGACTCGATTAGGACCGAGTTCTTCAGCGCTCTCTTTGCGGCCAGAGCCGCCTCCGTCGCCAGGTCCATCAGCTCCTTGCGCCAAGGATCGGTCGCGGGTCCGCTCCAACGGGCTTCCACGGCGCCGACGCGCCGCAGCCGGCAGAGCCAGTCAGGGCCCAGCGGCTTCCCATGTGCCCCTTGTTGCCGCGAACCTTCGCTCGAGCCTTCGGATCCCTTTGCGCCATGGTAGGCCCGAGAAGGCCTGGGCTCCTCCTCGGTGAGGCTTTCCTGACAGCTTTGCTGGGGCCTTGGTCGCTGGGGCTTTGTAGCTTCCTCGTGGTCCTCTTGATGCCCGGTGCCCGTGCCTGTGACGGGATCCGAGACGGGCCCACTTACGAGGGATACTAGAGCCGTTTCTTCCAGCGAAGGGTCTCTATTCTGGCTCCGAAGGCTGTTTCTGTATCTCGTGGTGACCATGATTAGCTCTTGGACCAAGTTGATACTCACGAAACGTGCCAAGGCTCTGCTTCGCGTAAGCCCTCGAAACTCGGAGCACTTGGTATTGGCTCGTAGCTCCTCGAGTCTCATCCTTGGACCGGTCGTCCGCTTGCCGGACCACGGCGTGTTTCGTTTTCAACGCCTGAAAGAGTCGACGTTCGAGACGAGATTCGGCCGAGCATGAGGAGCTCGGTTCCCGCGGTCGCCAGGCGGATGGCGAGAGTCGGGCGTTCCCTTTGGGCCGGCTGGTCTAGCCGTCTTCTTGGTCTTCGAAGACTAAACTGGGGGATGACCAAGATCCGAAGCCGGGCCCGTAGGATTCGTGGGGAGAATGAATCGCCGCGTCCACGACCTGCCTTGCTTCGAGGGAGAGATCGAAGGACGCGGCAGGGTCGATTGGGATTGCCCCCGCCGGAAGGCGAGAGCGGGCCCATGGAGGAATCTCTTCAGCCGAGACAAGGGATTGCCGTGTAAGCACGCTTCGAGTGCGGAATACAGCTAGAGCCTGCAGACGCTCTCTTCTGCTGGCGCAGGCCGCCGCCGAAAAGATGTTCGATGAGTCTAGGGTGAGCTCGTCGAACCGCTTTGCTTCATCTCCCGTAATCGCCGCCGAGATTATGGCCACATCGGCAAGCGGACAAAGGGGTGCGGGGTATTGGAGATCCTTGAAGGTCGAGCTTCTTGCTCGCCCATGGACCGCGTGCAAACTGGAGTCCATCATTCGTTCTCCCGTTCTCCTCGTCGTCCCCGAACGAGAAGAAAGCATGCGAGACCTAGACCGATAGCTAGAGTACTCATGCCTGTTGCGAGCATGGCGGGTCGTACCGGTTCGGCTCTAATCTGTATGCTGTCTGGAAAAGGAGCCGCCGCGGTTATCACGACCGATACCGCCATGGGCTCCAGGCCGGCCACTGCTCCCGCGACCAGCTCACGGATGGAATCGGATTGTTCCTCGATGGAGTGAACCCGATCTGGCTCGACGAGCATGAGCACCGATGCCTTGGATGGCTCCTGGGGCGCTCTGTCTAGGCGGCGAGCCCGCTCCTTTGGGAGAGCAAGATGAACTCGAGCGTCGCGCACCCCAGAGAGCCGGCGAAGACTCATGGAGAGCTCGCCGGCAAGTGCGAGGTTGTAGCGAGCTCGTTCCTCGGTCGCGCCCCGAACCAGGCCGGGCTCCGGGAAGAACTCGGCAATTCCCGGTACGGCCGCTCTTGGAAGGCCGGCGATAGATAGGACCTCCAGTGCATGCTCCAGCTTGCTCGCCGGCACCAGAACGCTGAAGGCGCCCCGTCCAAGGTCCGTCTTGCGTGCCGGTACTCCGGCACGCGCCAGCGTTGCCAGCGCCGCGTTTGCTTCATCCTCGGGGCGCGAGGTCAAGACGGGCTGATGGCAACCAGTCAGAAGGAGAAGGGCCAAGGCTATGAAGACAAAATAGAAGGGCTTGTTCATCGTTTCATCCTCGACTTTTCGCCATTAGATCTGGGTTTCCAAGGTTCGCCTTACTCCGCTGGAGAGCTGCTCGATCATCTTGGAGACCAGATTCAGATCATGGGCAAAGCGATGCGTTCTTGCCTGAAGCGCCAATAGCTCCTGCCCCGAGAAGGTTCTTCCCGATCTCGCGAGCGCGATGGCTTCATCGAGGCGGCGCTGCTGGCTGGCAACGCTCTCTAGAGCCTCCCGTAATCTGCCGGTTGGTTTTGTTGACTCCGATCCGCAGGCAGTTCCTTGGATCCTTGTGTTCTCGATGGCCGGAGCGGGGGAGCGGAACTGAGCCTTTGAGGGTGCTCCGAGCTCCTTTTCGAGCGTGCCTCTATTGGAGGCTTCAAGGCGGTCCATGGAGCTTATGCTGGCAGGCTTGTCTCGCAGTGCCGATGAGCCGGGTTCCAAGGGAGTGGCTTGTTCAACGAAACCTTGGCGGACACCATCCGTCGAGAGAGCGTGGGTCAATTGCTCGCCCATGCTTCTTTCCTTTGGTGGGGATGTGGGAGCGGCGGGGGTGATGCCGGCGAGAGCGGGGCTCGAAGGATTCACTGGAAAGGTCATCTCGACCTCCTCGTGGAAAGAACCGTCTATCCAAAGACTCGCCTATCTGATGTTGTTGAGCGCGGTTTGGGCGGATTCATGGCGAGCCTTCAACACGTTGCTGATAGCCGTGAAGGCCTGCGACTCCATCTGCATCCGGGACTGCAGCTCGATGTAGCGAGCATTGATGCTTTGTGTTTCGGAGAGGACATGCTCTAGCTGGTGATTGGTGCCGGCCGCCTGTGGCTTTGTGCCGCCGACCAGGTGGGAGAGCCCTCCAAGCCCGGCCGCCACGGCCTTCGTCATGGGCTGGGCGGATGCGGCTCCAGCCGCGACATGCGCCGCCCCAGCCAGAGCGCGTGAGAGATGGGCGCGAAAACCGCTGCTCCTATCGTCGGGAGCGGATTTCGGTTGGGATTCGGGAGCGGTGGGTGCCGGCGTCTTGGGGATGTTCATGTCGAATCTCCTTTGTGCACAGGTGGCCTTGGACTTCTTGGAAGCTGCTCGAGCCCAGGTACTCCAAGCTTCATGCCAAGAAGTCCCTCGCCAGTGTTCAAGGACTTACGTGGCGATGAGGGGAACCGGCTCCTTGGAGTCGTCTAGTTGCGGGACGCCGGTCCGAGGGTCGGACCGTCTCCTCTTCGTTGATAATGGGACCTCGCCGCGTTAGGACTCTTCTTATCCATGATTAGCGCTAGACATGGAAACAGCGCCTCGACAGCAGTCGATTTGGATCATGAACACCAAGGAGACCAACATGACCGACGTAATCGTTTGTCTCATCACAGCCCCTGAAGGGGAGCCCGCCAAAAGGGTCGCGAAGGCTCTGGTAGAAGAGAAGCTCGCTGCCTGCGTGAACATCGTTCCCGGGCTTCGAAGCATATACTCCTGGCAGGGAGAGATATGTGATGATTCCGAGGTCCTGCTCGTCGTCAAGACCGACAGGGAGCTCTTCGACCGTTTGGAGCGCCGTTTGGGCGAGCTTCATCCCTACGATACGCCGGAGCTTCTCGCATTTCCCGTAGAGCGCGGGGCGAAGAAGTACCTCGCATGGGTAAAAGAGGTGACGGGCTGAGGGAGGTCGGCCCGTATCTTGCCGTGACGGCGGGGACCGGAAAAGTGGGGGGCGGGCCTCTTTCCATGTTTTTTGTCTTCTCTGGGCCGGGCGTGGGCCCATTGTTCCTACCGCATGAAAGGCGCCGGCGAAGTTGTATGCTCTAGTGCTGAAGCCGAGGCAGGCTCGTGGCACGAACGACAGCTGGAAGTCTGGCTTTGGGCTTGCTTCTTCTCCATGTAGTTCCCAAGGTTCTTCGTGATGGTCGAGCCGAGCTTCGATGCCAACGCGCTACGCGTCCTGGAGCGGCGGTATCTTCGCCGAAACTCTGAAGGAAAGGTAATCGAGACCCCCGATGAGCTCCTCTGGCGTGTTGCCAATACAGTGGCTGACGTCGAGCGAGATATCGATCCCGGTGCGGATATCGAAGCCGTTGCCGCATCGTTTCACGATGAAATGGCCCGTCTTCGCTTCTTGCCCAACTCACCGGCGCTCGGGGCTGGCAGGGTAGGCGCGCAGCTCGCGGCCTGCTTCGTGCTGCCAATAGAAGACGACCTAGCGAGCATCTTCGAGAGCCTCAAGCAAGCCGCTTTGATACATCAATCTGGTGGCGGCACGGGATTCGACTTCAGCGAGCTTCGGCCATCGGGCGATCAGGTGGCCACGAGTGGGGGCATAGCCTCGGGACCTATCTCTTTCCTTCGTTTGTATGACTCCGCCACCGAGGTCATCAAGCAGGGAGGCGTGCGTCGCGGCGCGAACATGGGGGTCTTGCGGGTTGACCATCCCGATATTCTCGCCTTCATTGGAGAGAAGGCCGATCCCGGCAGGCTTCAGAACTTCAACGTGTCCGTCGCCGTGAACGAGGCCTTCATGGCCGCGGTGGAGAGTGGCGATCACTATGATCTAATCAACCCGCGAGACCATAGGCCAGTTCGCCGATTGCTTGCCTCGAAGGTATGGAATGCAGTCGTCAGACACGCTTGGTACAGCGGCGAGCCGGGTGTTCTCTTCATCGATCGGATCGAGGAAGAGAACCCTGTCCCCAAGCTCGGGTCCGTTACGGCCACCAATCCTTGTGGGGAGCAGCCGCTGCTACCCTATGAGTCCTGCACACTAGGCAGCATCAACGTCTCTTCCTTCTCGCGTGGGACCGAAGGAGTTGCTTGGCAAGAGCTCGGCCAAACGGTGCGCCTCGCGATTCGTTTCCTGGATGATCTCATCGAGGCGGGAAGCTATCCCATCGAGCCCATTCGTCGCATGACGACACTGACGCGCAAGGTTGGGCTTGGAGTGATGGGATTTGCGGACATGCTGATAGATCTCGGCATCCCATATGACTCGGCAAAGGCTCTGACAATGGCTCGCCGTCTCATGTCGTTCATGCGAGAGCAGGCAAGGACGGAAAGTGCCGCCTTGGCCGAGCGCCGTGGCCCTTTTCCGGCCTGGGAAGACTCTCGCTTGAAGCAGCAAGGGCTCCTGCCGCAGCGAAACGCGACGGTTACCACTATTGCGCCCACGGGGACATTGTCTCTTCTTGCGAGTTGCTCACCCGGCATCGAGCCTCTATACGCGGTCAGATTCGATCGAAGAGTCTTCGAGGAGGAGCTTTTCGAGCAGGTTCCGCGGGCCTTGCTTGAGCAGGTGCGCGCTCATGGGCTCGACCCGTTGGAGGTTCTGGAACGCGCCGGCGAGACCGGCTCACTGCGGCGCCTGACCGATCTTCCAGAGGACCTGCGCCGCCGTTTCGTAACGGCCATCGATCTGTCCTTCGACTGGCATGTACGCATGCAGGCAGCTTTCCAGGAGCACACGGACAACGCGGTCAGCAAGACGGTCAATCTTCCCGAGGAGGCGACCACGGCGGACGTGCAAGCGGCATACTGGCTAGCGTACGAGCTTGGCTGCAAAGGTCTTACGGTCTACAGGGAAGGCAGCCGCGCCCGGCAGATAATGGAGCGGCGCCGAGCTGGAATGGACGAGCCGCCGAAGAGTGCGAAAGGGGAAATGAGAGCGTGTCCGGACTGCGAGGAGCCCATCCCCTCGGGTGGGCGCTGCCTTCTTTGCCGCGCTTGTGGCTGGTCGGCGTGCATCTCGCCAGCCGGCCTCGAGGAGAGCTGACCTTCTTTTGTCTAATGAGTCTTGTCGGAAAGACGCTTCTTGATTGCTTCCAGCTCGTCTTCGACCTCGGTGCCGGCCTTTAGCTGCTTGAGCTTGGTTTCGATCTCCAGATCTCGCCGGACATCCCCGGATGTGCCGGCGCTGGCTTCCGACATCTCCTCCATGGCTTCCACCTTGCCCTCGAGATGAAGGATCTTGTCCTCCATCCGAGCAAAGGCCGCAAACGCCGAGTCGTCCTCAAGGGCCTTGTGGGTGCCTGCCGCGACCTCGCGAGCCGCTATCATATCCTCCTTGACCTTGGCGGTGCGAAGACGGGACACCAGCTGGCCCTTCTTTGCCTTGGCCTCTTCAATCTTCTTCTCCAGAGCGGACAGAGAGGCTTTCAGGGTGTCCACATAGTCCTTTTGGATCCCAACCTGATCGGCCATTGCCGATGCTCTGCTGTCGGTGGCTTTCTTACGCTGGAGGGCCTCGCGTGCCAGATCATCGTCTCCCCCCTGGACCGCGCTGATAGCCTTGGCCTCCCACTGCTCGGCCTCCCGATGGACCGTCGCGAGCTTCTTCTCCAGGACCTTCTGCTGGGCGAGAGTCTCTACTACCTCTCTTTTCGCCTGCTTGAGGTTGTCCTGCATGTCCACGATCGACTGAGCGAGGATCTTCTCTGGATCCTCGGCCCGGGAGATCATGTCGTTCAGGTTGCTCTTGATAAGCGTGCTGATGCGGGAGAGAACACCCATTTTCTCGGCTCCTCTTTCGGGTTTTGGCGGCTCGCACCCTAGCGGGGTAGCGCAATAATAGAGAGAACACTCTTACACGACGGGACGCCATGGAGGAAGCCCACGGAGGGGGAATGAGCGCCGAGTGGACTTGTGGGGTTGGTATGGGATGTGTCGCGTGCCGTGTGGGGTGTGTCTCGCGCCTTGCGCGTGTCGCCAAACCTGATGCGGGGGGCTTCTTGAATGTGAAGAAACAGGTGGCGCCCGGGTTCCTTGGAGCTGAGCCCAGGGGAACAGGGAACGAACTTCTGGCGATTTCGGCGGCTGGATGTTTGCGGGGAGACCGCGTACGGGCTACAAACCGAGCGTGAGCACTCTTCGAACAGTCTACACGAACATCGTGGCCGCTCGGACCACCATCCGTGATGTTAGGCGCTTTCGCCAGATTGCCGCGGTGCTCATGCGTCATGGCTTCGGTTTCCTGTTCGGCCGGTTGTCGAAGAAGGACCGTGACGTCGCAAGGGCGGTCGACGAAGCGCGCAAGCAGGTCGACGGAAGTCCGGAGGACGTGCATGCGGCGCGCGCTGGAACGGTCGCTGTCGCCAGGCGCTTGCGGCTCGCATTCGAGGACCTGGGTCCAACCTTCATAAAGTTCGGACAGATTCTATCGACGCGCCCGGATCTCATACCGATGGAGGTAGCCAGGGAGCTTCAGGGCCTCCAGGACGATGTAGAGCCGATGAGCTCCGAAGAGTTTCGAGAGGTCTTCGCCGAGGAGCTGGGACAAGATCCCGAAAGCCTCTTCGCTAGGTTTATCGAGGAACCGATCGCGGCCGCCTCAGTTGCTCAGGTGCACAAGGCGTTCTTGAAGAATGGAGAAGAGGTGGCCGTCAAGGTCCAGCGACCGAGCATCGACAAGATCATCGATGCCGATCTCGACATACTCTACTTCCTCGCTCGCCAGCTCATCGAGGTTGTTCCGGAGGCTCGTCTCTTCGATCCCGTGGGTGTGGTGGGGGAGTTCGAGCGTGCCATCCGAAAGGAGCTCGATTTCGAGCAAGAGGCGTTGAACATCGAGAGGTTCACGCGAAACTTCGAATCCGTCGACTATGTGCATGTCCCCAAGGTCTACAAGGAACTCTCCACGAGCAGGGTCCTGACCATGGAGTTCATACATGGCACCAAGATCATCGAGGCCGTCGAGCAGAAGAAGGCCGACGGAGAGGTGCTGGCCAGACGTTCCTTGGCTCTCCTTTTCAAGCAGTTCTTTCAGGACGGCTTTTTCCACGGAGATCTCCATCCAGGCAACATCCTGATCCTCCCGGGCAATCGCATCTGCTACCTCGACTTCGGCCTCGTAGGCCGCCTCACGCCCGAGATGCGCGATCGGATTGTGGATATGCTCTTTGCCGTTGGTCGCCGCGACTACGACGCGCTCGGGCGCGTGCTCTTCGAGATGGGCGAGCGCGAGGGTCCCGTCGACTACGATGTCTTCACGGCTGACGTCTATGAGATCGCCGAGCGTTACCTAGAGGGAGTATCGCTGGGTGACGTGGATGTTGGGAGGCTCTTCCAGGATCTGGTCCAGGGAGCCATGCGCCATAAGATTCGTATGCCGTCGGCCTACACTATGTGTACCAAGGCTTTGATGACGGTGGAGGGAATGGGAAAGCGCCTTGCGCCCGACATGGACATCGTGGAGGAGGCGCAGCCGTTCATTAGAGAGCTTCTAAGGGAGCGCTATAGCCCGGAGAGGCTCTGGAAACGAAGCAGCGAGGTAGTCCATGGTCTCTCCAAGCTGCTTCGGCAAGTGCCGCCGGCGCTTACCCGCGTCGCGGAAGACGTGGACGAAGGCAAGCTCGTACTGCGGATCGAGGATATACGGGCCCGCGAAGGCGTCGAGGATCGTCGGCGGGGAGACAGGATGTGGGTTCTCTCGTTTTCTTGGGCCGTGCTCATAGTCTCGGGAGCACTGGCCCTTGGCTACGATGAGCACCGCCTGCTTGGTTTCCCGGCGGTCAGCCTCGTGGCTTGGCTCTTATCCCTTGGGCCTGGATTTCTGGCATTCCGTGCATGGTGGAAGAGGTAGGGTTCTCATCAATCGCTTTTTGGGCTTCGGACGAACTATAAGGATCAGGTTGGCGGCGCGCGGGTAGCCGCGTCAGAACCGCCCTTTGCTCGAATCAGCTAGGTGCACAAATGGCTCCCGGTCGGATGAGTGATACAATCCTGTTCGACCAAGGGGGCAAAGTGAGCGGACGCCGTGTCGTTGCACAAGCACACCATATTGTTCGTGGACGATGAACCGGACGTACTACGTGTACTAGTCGAGACTTTCGAGGACGACCACCAGGTTCTTACCGCTTCATCCGGCCAGGAAGCCTTGGAGATTCTGGGGCAATGGCAGGTCGACCTTCTGGTCAGCGATCAGCGTATGCCTCGAATGACGGGAGTGCAGCTAATCGAGAAGGCTCGCCAGCATGATCCGGATCTGATGAGCATCATCTTGACCGGCTACACCGATCCTCCAGACCTCATCGACGCCATCAATCGAGGGCAGGTCTATCGCTATGTGACCAAGCCATGGGAGCTTGCCGACCTATTGCTCACCGTTGAGCAGGCGCTGGAGAAGGTGCGGTTGCGGCGCGAGAATGCTTCCCTTCTCATCGAGGCTCAGCAACGGCTTGCCGCGCTAGAGGTTTTGTACGAGGTCACCCGTGGTGCCAGCGCTCTCACCGGTTACGCCGAGCTCGTCGATCGGGTGACGACTCTGCTGGAGCGTGTCGTCGAATTGGATGTCAGCGCGACTTTGATTCGAGCTGATGACAAGCGTGCGGCGTTGACCATCCGCTGCCGAAATCCGATTGGGGAGCATGTGCTCGCAAAGCTCAAGGATGACGTGCTGCGGCATCATGGCGAGCTGACCAGAGAGCAGCTGGACGAAGAGGACGTGTTGGTGCGAATCACTGGGCGGAGGGCATCGGCCACTCAACAGGCGAGCGATTACGCGGAGCCAGGGCCATTGGCCTCCAAGTTGTTCGTGCCTCTACGTTCACGTGGAAAGCCAACGGGAGTGCTCGTGGTCGCCACTAGTCGCTCGGAGGGCTTCAGCGGCGACGACGAAAGAATACTCGACATACTGGCGAATCAGACCGCGGAAATTGTCGATGCAATAAGAGGAAAGCTCGAGGCGGAGCGTCAACGGATCCATCGAATGGTCGAAGGCATGGCTGATGGCGTTGTGATGACCGACGACGAGGGAGAGGTCGTTGTCGCCAACGCCGCGGCACGTCGTTTTCTCGACGTGCCGAAAGGGCAGGAGGTGACGAGCAGGTTCCTCCAGGACGTGCTCGGCTTCTACCCATTCGAGCTGGTTCGAGGATGGGAGAGAAGGGGAGCGAACTCCTTGTCGGAGGACCTGGAGGCCAACGGGAAGATTCTCCACTCCGTGGTGAGCCCTGTTACTAGCGTGGATGGCGCTTTGACGGGCGTTGTGGTCGTGCTTCGAGACGTGACCGAGGAGCGAGGTCTCCAGCGGCGCAAGGAGGAGTTCGTCTCGGTCATCAGCCATGAGCTGCGCACCCCGTTGACGGCCGTGACGGGCTCCCTCGATCTGCTTCTTTCAGGCTTCGTCGGTGATACTTCCGAGAAGCAGAAGAGGTATCTCTCGCTGGCCAAGGGCTCGGTCGAGAGGCTGAACTCGATCGTCGATGACATACTCGACATCGAGCGCTTCGCCCGGGGAAAGCTCACCCTCGATCTGCGGGTGGAATGCCTCGAGGACATCGTGGCGACGGCTGTGGAGAGATACGAGGGTGCGTTCTTCAAGCGAAATCTTACGGTAGAGGTAAAGAGAGCGGCGGGGCCCGTGCGGGTGCTGGTCGATACGGGAAGGCTTCATCAGGTCGTCGGCAATCTGTTGACGAACGCGGTGAAGTTCACACCCGAGGGCGGATTCATCGAGGTGGAAATCTTCCATGAGGACGCGGTGGCGAAGACCGCCGGTTTCTCGATATGGAACAATGGAGAGCCGATCGCGCCGGATGACCTGGAACGGATCTTCGAGCGCTTCGAGCAGGCCCAAAACGAGGCGGGTCAGCGCGTCAGGGGGACGGGGCTCGGGCTGCCCATATGCCGCGGCATCGTCGAGGCGCACGGAGGAGCCGTCTGGGCCGAGAGCGGGAAGGAAAAGGGTGCCAGATTCGTCGTCGTCCTCCCCCTCGATGGCACCATGGAGGCCGAGTCGCCGGAGGCCTCCGAGGATGGGGCTCGCTTCGTGGATGAAGAGGCGGTGGGGCCCGATAATCGTAGGATCCTTGTGGTCGACGATGACCGAGCGACCTCCTATGCCTTGAAGGGCGTGCTTCTTTCCGGGGGCTACAGGGTTTCCCTGGCGCATGGAGCCGAGGATGCGCTGATGCTGGCCAGAAGAAGCCGGCCCGCGGCGATCGTTGTCGACATGATCATGCCGGGCGTGGATGGTGGGCGCCTCATAGAGATTCTACGCCACGATCCCGATACGCGTGGAGCACCGATTCTCGCGATATCGGGACCGGACCAGGCAGCGCGAGCAAGACAGGCGGGGGCGGACGCTTTCTTGGGTAAGCCCATCCAATCGTCTCGCTTGCTCGGCTCGATCCGCTCGCTGTTGTCGGCACGGCGTGAAGGCAAGCGGATTCTCGTGGTGGACGATGATCCGGCCATCAGAACCCTCTGCGCCGAGACGCTAGCCGGTCTCGGCTTCGATGTAGCGGTCGCCTCGGGCGTCGGCGAGTGCCGAGCCAAGATGGCGGATTACAAGCCCGACTTGGTCCTCCTCGACCTAATGCTGCCCGATGGGGACGGTTATGAGCTCTTGGAGAGCCTCAAGGCCGATAGGGCCACGGGTTTTGTCTCGGTGATACTGATCAGCGCTCGAAGCGAGACCAAGGACAAGGTACGAGCCCTGAGGCTCGGTGGGGATGATTATCTGACGAAGCCCTTCGATGCCTTGGAGCTGGGTGCCCGTATCGAGTCCGTGCTCAGGCGCAGGGATCTCGAGCTGGCCGCGAGCCCCACCACTAGACTGCCCGGAGGCATGGCGATCGAACGCGAGGTGTCCTTGCGCATCGAAAGCGGCCGTCCTTTTTCGCTTTGCTACCTTGATCTAGACAACTTGAAGGCATTCAACGACCACTATGGTTACGCAAAGGCGGATGGTGTCATTCTCCAAACCGGCGATATCTTGCGGGAGGTAGTGGCGGAGTATGGGAATCAGGACGATTTCATCGGACACGTTGCGGGCGACGACTTCGTATTCGTTACCACACCGAACAAGCTAGACGCCGCCTGTCATGCCGTTATCGAAACCTTCGATCGCATCATTCCTCTCTATTACAACAAGGAGGACCGAGAGCGAGGTTTCATAGAAACGGAGGATCGCTACGGTGAGGTCCGTCGCTTCCCGGTAATGACCATATCGGTGGCCGCGGTTACTGATTTCGGGGGCCGTTTCTCGAGTCACGCGGAAATGGCTTCGGTCGCCGCCGACTTGAAGAAGCAGGCCAAGTCCCACGACGGCAGCACTTATCTTCGGGACGATGGGCCGGGCCGAGTGAGCGCGTGAGCCTTTACGGCAAGCTTGTCCTGTTCATTCTCTTGGCGTCCACCGTGCCGCTGATCTTGGTGGGTTTCGTGCTGATGGGCTCGGCGGAGGATGCGCTTCGTGACCGAATAGTCGAGGCGCAGAGGCAGGCCGTTGGCGTCGAGGCCGAGGCGGTTGGCGCCTTCGTGGGCGATCGAGTCGAGGAGCTCAGCCGCGCCGTAGGCCACTTCGATTTGCACGAGGCTGGACCGGATGAGCTTCAGGGGGCCGTGCGCCTTCTCTATCGCAGCGTGCCCGAGGTGGCGGTTGCTCTTCTCGTGACCGGGGATGGTGAGCTGGTTGCCGAGCCGGCCTTTCTCTCGCAGCCAGAACGATATCCCGATCTTGCGGGACGTCCAGCCGCTGACGCGACGTCTACGGACAGGCTCCTCGCCTTTCTGCCAATCGAGCGGGCCGTGGCCGAAGGTCCTGGCGCGGTGATCCTGTCTCCGGTTTATTACGCTTCGGAGCGCAACGAAACGGCCATGGCGGTTGCGCTGCCCGTTGGAGCGGGCGAGGGGGTCCTCGTTTATGGGGCCGAGATCTCGTTGCGATTCTTGCAGCAGCGACTCTCGACGTTGGAGGGCCTCGGGACGGTTGTGCTGATAGACGCGGAGGGACGCTTCGCGGTCCACCCGAACACCTCGCTTCTCAGACAGGCGGCCGAAGGGCCGGAGCATCAGAGGGCTCTTTCCATGGAGGAGGCTGGCCACTCCAGGGAGCCTTCCGAAAAGGGGACGGTCCTCGCCGCTTTCTCTCCCATTCCGCTGCCTGGTCTCGATTGGCGTGTGGTCGCATCCTTGCCCGAGGTCGAGGCGTTTGCCCCGGTGCGGAGGATGCGGTGGACCGTGCTCGGCGCGTCGGTGTCCACAGTCGTGGTTCTATTGCTGCTTGGCGCGCTCTTCATGCGCAGGGTCCGGCTCGGTCTGGGAGCGGTTACGCTTGGCGCCGAGGCGTTCTCCAGAGGGGATCTCGATCACAGGATCGATGCCCCGCCGGAGACGGAGCTGGCGGCCCTGGCTCGTACGTTCAACGCCATGGGGGAGGAGCTGTCGGCCGCTCGGGCTCACCTTTTACGTTGGAACGAGGCGCTCCAAGAAGAGGTTGAAGCCCGCACCAAGGACCTGAAGGCCGCGCAGGCGAGGCTGCTTCGTGCGCAGAAGCTTGCGGCGGTAGGGCAGCTCGGCGCAGGTGTCGCCCATGAGGTGAACAACCCCTTGGCCGGAATTCTTGGGAACGTTCAGCTGATGCTCCTGAAGAAGAAGAAGGCTGGAGTGACGGACGAGGATCCCGAGATCGCGAGCCTACGCAAGGTGGAGGAGGCGGCGAAGCGGTGCCGGGAGATTACGACTAGCCTGCTCCGCTTCAGTCAGCATGGCTCGGGGGGCAGGCGCGACCAACTAGACGTCGGTGAGCTGGCCGGTGAAGCAGTTGCGCTCTTCTCTTCTCAGATTGAAGAATCCTCCGTCGATGTGAAGCTCGATCTTGGCGACGGGCTGCCAGAGCTGGCCGGCGATGGGGAGCAGTTGACCCAGGTGCTCCTGCATATTCTCTCC
Organism: Deltaproteobacteria bacterium; assembly: GCA_007128675.1. Classification (GTDB taxonomy): domain Bacteria; phylum Myxococcota; class Myxococcia; order SLRQ01; family SLRQ01; genus SKWY01. The sequence continues at coordinate 14,813 of SKWY01000458.1, forward strand.
AACGCCCGCACGGCGATCCTCGAGAAGGATGACGGCCGCATCTCCGTTCGAGCATGGACTCGTGATGACCAGGTGATCATCTCCGTGA
>SKWY01000130.1 GCA_007128675.1 Deltaproteobacteria bacterium
CCCGAGCCATGCCTCCCCACCAACGGGACCTCCTCGCCGAAGTGGGGCTGATGGCCATGAACCAACGCGCGATCCTTTGTGCGGCAGTGGCTCTCCTGTCCAGCCAGACGGTTGACCTTGCAGCGCCTCGGACAAAGCTCGCAGCTCTCCAGCTGGGCATAAGCCTGCTCGATCCTTTCCTCGAACTTCCCCTCCGCCTCTAGACGGGCATAGGCAGGCCCATCGGGAGCCGCTTTGGAACCCTCCTTCGAAGAAGCGGCTCCTTTCTCGTTGCTTTCCTCCTCCTGCTCGGACTCCGCCTCTCCAGATCCGAGAGCTTCACGCCTGCAGCCTCCGGACAGAAGAAGAGAGCCCCCCAAAAGAATGGAACGCTCGATGAAGCCTCGTCTAGAAATGCTCATTGCCAAAAACTCCAAGCCCATCGGCCAGCAAAAAGAATCCTCTAGATTCAAAGGCTACCAAGGCGTCCTCATCCGCTCAAGCTGGAGGAACGCGACGGATTGCCCAGACGAGACGCTTGACGCATGACGACAGAGGGGACTATCGCTTCGGTTACTCTCTTGCCGACTCCGACTGAACAGCCCATGCGCGAAACTCACAAAGCTCCCAAAACCGACAAGGCGCGATCCCACAAGCCCGATGGAACCCGAGCCGCGGGGTGCGCAAACGACATGGCCCATGAGCGAGGGAGCCGGTCCAATAGGAGCCTCGAGCCCGAGACGAGCACAAGGAGCCATGGGAAGCACGGACGACAAAGATCGAGGCTCCCCGAATGGTTTCGAGTGCCTCTGCCGGCGGGAGAGCGCTACCGTGAGCTGAAACGCTCGCTTCGCGGCCTGGGGCTTGCCACCGTTTGCGAGGAAGCACGGTGTCCAAACCTTGCCGAGTGTTGGAGCAGCGGCACCGCGACCCTGATGATCCTTGGTGACGTATGCACCCGCGGATGCCGTTTCTGCGCCGTGAAGACGGGCAATCCTAGGGGCAAGTTGAATACCAACGAACCCGAAAGCGCCGCGCTCGCGGTCGAAGCCATGGCCCGCGAATCACAAGTCTCCTACATAGTCATCACGAGCGTCGACCGAGACGATATGGAGGATCTCGGCGCGGGACATTATGCCGGCTGCATCGAAGCAGTACGACGCCGGATGCCAGAGATCGGCATCGAGGTCCTCACCCCGGACTTTCAGGGACGCCGAGAAGCAATCAGGGCCATCGCAAGGGCCCGCCCCGACGTCTTCGCCCATAACATCGAGACTGTATCCCGGCTCCATCGCCGAGTCAGAGATGTCCGGGCAAGCTACCGCCAGTCCCTGTCGGTTCTGCGGATGGCCCTGGAGGAAGGCATCTCTCTGACGAAGAGCGGGCTCATGGTCGGCCACGGCGAGAGCAAGGAAGAGCTGCTCGAGGCAATGGCGGATCTTCGAGAAGCCGGCACCGAGCTCCTCACTATTGGGCAGTACCTACAGCCTACGGCGCGCCATCTTCCCGTCGAAAGAATCTGGACGCCAAGGGAGCTGGACGAGCTGGCCAGCGAAGGCAAGAGAATGGGGTTCTTGCACGTAACCTCGGGACCCCTTGTAAGGTCCAGCTACCGGGCTGGCGAGCATTTCAAGGACGCGATTGTCTCTCGCTCGCCGACCCGACGCGGGGGTCCGTAGAACCCCGGCAACCTTCGAAACAGCGACGACCCCAAGGAGAGCACACAATGACGACTCGCTCTTTTCAGACCGTGGTAATAGGCGGAGGTCCAGGCGGCTACGTAGCCGGCATCAAGCTTGGTCAGCTAGGAGTGGACGCGGCCCTCATAGAGAAGGCAAAGATGGGCGGTGTCTGCCTCAACTGGGGATGTATTCCTTCCAAGGCGCTGATCCACGTAGCCCATACTGTCCGCCATTTCGAGGAGGCCGAAGCTTTCGGGGTGAGCGCCCAGGGGGTGAAGCTGGATCCCGACAAGGCCAGGGCATGGAAGGACGAGATCGTAGGCAAGCTGACCGGCGGAGTCCGAAAACTGGTGAAGGACAATGGCTGCAAGATTCTCGAGGGCAGAGCCCGCTTCCTATCCAACCGTTCACTAGAGCTCACAACTAGTGCCGGCGAAACCGAGAAGATCGACTTCGAGAAATGCATCGTCGCCACCGGCGCCAGACCAATCGAGATCCCCGGCATGGAGATAGACGGAGAACTCATCTGGGGCGCCGACCATGCCCTGAACCTCCCCACCATCCCCGAACGACTGTTGATCGTCGGCGGTGGAATCATCGGGCTGGAACTCGGCACGGTCTATGCGAAGCTCGGCACCTCGGTAACGATCGTCGAGATGCTCGACGGGATTCTCACGGGAATCGATCGCGATCTCGTCCGCCTCGTCGAAAGACGCCTCAAGCAGTTCGGCGGGCGTGCCCTTACTCAATCGAAGGTGGCAGGAATCGATCGAGTCGAAGGTGAGCTCCGTGTGACGGTAGACGCCAAGGGCAAGGAAGAGATCATCGAGTGCGACAGGATGCTCGTCGCCGCCGGCTTCTCCCCCAACACTGCTGGGATCGACCTCGATGCCGCTGGCGTGAAGACCGGTGAGAAGGGGGAGATCGAGATAGACGACGCTCTGCGCACCAACGTTGAAGGCATCTACGCCGTCGGAGACGTCACCGGGCCTCCCTACCTTGCGCACAGAGCCTTCAAAATGGGTGAGGTGGCCGCCGAGCACGCGGCTGGTATGAACGTCTCCTTCGATGTGCGCGCCATGCCATCCGCCATCTTCACCGATCCCGAGATAGCGACGACCGGGCTGTCGGAAGAGGAGGCGCGCAAGGGCAATCACGAAATCAAGACGGGGAAGTTCATGCTTGCGGCAAACGGCAGGGCTCTCGGCACGGGAGAGCCCCTGGGCTTCGTCAAGACCATAGTCGACGCCAAGACGGGCATTCTTCTTGGAGCTGGAATCGTGGGTCACTCGGCCTCCGAACTCATCGGTGAGCTGACCCTCGCCATCGAGATGGGCGCCTCGGCGGAAGACATAGGACTTACGGTGCACCCCCATCCGACAATCTCGGAGGCGGTGCAGGAGTCCGCTCTCGCATCCCTTGGCAAGGCTACCCACGCCATCAACAAACGTGAGAGGCCGGCACGGGGGGAGAAGTCGGCGCCAAAGGCGGGTGGATGAGCACGGATTCGGGATCCCTTCGAATCCTTCGCCTCGGCCTCACCCCCTATGAGGAGGCTCTGGATCTGCAGGAGCAATTGGTACGCTCACGGGCGGAGAAGCCCCAGCCAGATACGCTCATCATCGTCGAGCATCCTCCCGTCATCACCATGGGACGCAACGCAAGCGGGGAGCACGTACTCTTCACCGAGGAGGCTCTTGCCGAACGCGGCGTTACCCTCGTTCGGTGTGACCGAGGAGGAGATGCGACATTCCATGGTCCAGGACAGCTCGTCGTCTACCCGATACTCGACCTTCGAGCCCGCCAGCGTGGGGTGCGAAAGTACGTCTCCGATCTCGAGGAAGTGATGATTAGATGCTGCAAGGACTTCGGCATCCTCGCCGGCAGAAAGGAAGGGATGGCCGGAGCCTGGCTGGGCGGCGAGGGCACCGAACCTTGGCGCAAGATAGGAGCCGTTGGCGTGCGAGTATCCAAATGGATCACCAGCCACGGGCTCGCCCTGAACGTCACGACGAACCTCTCTTACTATCAGCTCATAAACCCCTGCGGCATCACCGAGCATCCCGTCACCAGCCTCGAGAAGGAGCTTGGGGGAAAGGGTCCTAGCCTCGAGGATGTGACCGAACGGCTCCTCCTTCACTTCTCTCGGGTGCTCATTTAGCTGCCCTCCTTCGAGTGGCTGTCCTGCTTCGTCTTCGCGTGTCGCTTCTACCCGTTTTGCAAGGCTCTTCTTCTCACAAACCGCGAAGCCACTCCGGGCGCAGACGCACCTCGCCCTGCAGCGCCGAGTCGATAGCGGCAACTATCCTCTCCCTGTCTTCTGGGAGACGACCGCCCAGCGGCAAGTAGTTGGAAGCATGATTCGTTCGAAACATTGCGTCAGTGGGCCTCGCGCCGTCTACGATCGTCCGCAGCTCTCCCAGCATCTCTTCCACCGACGGCAGCTCGAAGCGGCCCGTGTCCTGAAGCTTTGCTAGCGGGGTTCCTGGGACGACCGTCGTCGTCAATGCGGCGAAGTACTCTGGATCCATTGCCGTGACGAGCTCGGCGGTCCCCGCCGCATGAGCATCGGATCCCTCACGACCAGCAACCCCCAGCATGGCAATGACGCTTATCTCCATCCCCGCCTCGTGCGCCTTCTTGGCGGCCTCGACGTGGTCGGCCGCCGTGGCCCCCTTCGCAATTCGCTTCAGCGTCGCGTCGTCTCCAGACTCCGGACCTATGTAGAGCAGGGAGAGGCCCTTCTCCCGAAGCAAACGAAGCTCGTCCCGACTCTTCTCGAGAAGATTCATCGCGGTGGCATAACAAGACACTCGGCGAAGACGAGGAAAGCTCCTTCGAGCCTGATCCAATATCGACACCCAGCTATCCATCGACATGCACAGGGCATCTCCATCGGAGACGAAGAGCTTCTCCACATGAGGTCCTCCTCGAACCTCCATGGCCTCGATATCCTCTAGACACTCCGCTACCGGGCGCTCTCGGCACTCCTTATCCCGGTACATCACGCAGTAGGTGCAATGATTCCAGGAACAACCGATTGTCGCCTGCAAAATGAAGGCATCGGCCTCCGACGGCGGTCTATAGATGCTTCCTTCGTACCTCATCACGGCTCCGCGGGCTTTTCGATAGCGCCTCTCAAGAAAGCGAGGAATGCGCCATCACGGTCCAGACCTGAACGATATCGATTACTGTCGCGGCATCTTTTGCCTCATAGCCAATCGTCAAGCCTCCCATCCTCTCGGTACCGGGTACGAGCTCCGCGGCATCGGCGCAGCCGGAGTTGACGAGATCCACCTCGAGCAGTATTGGCGGCTTCAGCTTGAAGGGCCGGAAAGCTCCCTGTCTCGCCCGAGAAACCGCACGGGTCGCCGCTTCCTCGATTAACTCACTTGCCTTTCTTGGAGACATCGTAAGGGCGGCATAGCGACCCAGGGGAGTCTTGACATCGACTGTCTCAATCTCGGCGAAGCGCTCCCTTGCCTTGGCGCACACAGCGGCATCTCCGGTCAAAAGGCCCAGGGGAATACCTTGTTCGCCGCAAACAGCGGCGTTTAGCGCAGCCTCGTCGAAGCGCTCGCCACCGACACGCACCTCGGTGACCACCCTACTAAAGTAGGTATGGTCGAGAATCGCGTGTCTCGTACCGACTCCAGCGTGGTAGCCGATGAAGAAGGCAAGATCGAAACCCTTCGCGCCCGCGACCATCGAGCCTCTCTTCAACGAGCCCGCGATTACCTTTGCCCTCGGATCCATCTCATCGAGGAGCAGGTTTCGCATGTCGCCATGGGAGTCGTTGATGACAAGTTCGGTTGCTCCAGCAGAGAACGCTCCTTCGGTAGCCGCGTTAGCCTCTTTCGTCATCCATACCCTGGCCTGCTCGTAGTCTTGCCCGCCCCGCCTTACCTGCTGCGGATGCACCACACCGGCCACTCCCTCCATGTCGATGCTCATATAGACTCGCATGTCGTCCTGCTCCTCCTTGCATGGGGAACTTCAGCCTCCCGATCTCACCCCACTTGCCACCGCCAAGAAACGGACAAGCGTTCATCGGTCACCCAAAACCGAGTGACCTGGAGAACTCCAGCGGACCGACTGACTCACGGCGAAACGTAACACACACACGAGCCGCTTTTCGCGACTCCTGTCCACTATCGGAGGCTTTGATGGAAACCAAGGACATTCTGAAGAATCTCGGACACCTTTGCCAGGTCGACATTGACGCGGTTGCATCCTACGAGCAGGCCATCGACAACGTCACCGACGCGAACATCAAACAGAAGCTCGAGCATTTCAAGAACGACCACGAACGCCACATCACCGAGATCTCGAAGCACATACGAACCCATGGGGGCCAGCCACCGGAGTACAAGCCGGGGATGAAGGGGTTCGTGCTCAAGGGGTTCACCGCCATACGAAGCGCGGCTGGGACCGAGGCGGCCCTCAACGCGATGAAGAGCAACGAGTACACCACCAACAAGCACTACTCCGAAGCCATGAATTGGGACTGGCCCGACGAGATCATGAACGTCGTCAAGAACAACTACGACGATGAAAAGCACCACCTCGATTACATAGAAAGCACTCTTCGGGACAGGCCCTGGGAAACCCAGCCGCGCCCGTAGCCCTTGCTTTTCCTGCATTGCTCGAATCTTCGGGCTCGAGCCTCCTTTCGTCTCGACCAGGAGCGGGGCGCAGCGAATGTGGCGGTAACGATTGCGGCATATCGGCGGGGGGGCAACCGCTCGCGCCTTTTGCACACATTCTCGAGCTGCCCTCGAAGCCTAGCGAAACACCGTTAGCAGGGAAGCGCGGCTGGCGAATCTTCTGATGGCGGAGTATTCGCCGGCCGCCCATCCCCCGACCGTTTTCTACCGTGCACAGCCCCTCACCAAGCGCCGGCCCCGCAAACGTGACATCGCCGTAAACCTGGCTACGGGAGCCGCGAACTGATGGGCGCGGGGCGCGCGCCCCCTGTCGGCGCGTCTTGGGATGATTTGCCTACAAAGGATGCAGAAGCTCGAGGCTTCGTGGCATCTCGACAAAGCCTTGTCAGCTAGCCACCGACCAGGCAATCAAGAGGACGCCGAGATAGTAGAGAGGCAAACCCCAAAGCTTGTTCATGATGCTGGGCGAGACGAAGCGATGGCGCGCCACGGCAATATCGGACACCGCGAATACGGCCGCGCCTGCAGAGGCCACCGGAGGTCCGCCTCCCATGGTGGCTCCTATCGCGGAGGCCACCATCAGCCCAATAAGGCATATGTAGAGCCACACTACCGGACGAAGCTTGGACGGCGCATGTGGCACCAGCCACCTTCCGGTAACGAGGGCGACCGCGGCCATGAAGAGCGTTGCTCCACCCAGCCACGGAAGACTAGTACCGCTGGTAATGAAAGCGGCAATCAAGACCACGTGCCCAAGAAGAAACACTCCGAGCCCCGCGACGAAGGTCCTCTTGTGTCCCGCCGGAATCAACAGAAGATCACCCATCCAGCAAAAGGCCAAGGCCAGCAGAACGAGCATGCCATAGCTCGAGTCCAGAGCCCCCAGCCCCAGGGCGACCACTAGAAAGCCCGTCGAGGCAAGCGGCTTGGTGACCCACTGGAGCCAGCGCCAACCCCCAGCATGGGCAACCAAGAGCAAACCCAGACTCACGGCGGTCGTCAGCAAGCCTAGCCAAACAAAGATCATCGAGGCGGCTTCGTTCCGGCCGGCACCGGGACGGCAGCACCGGGCACGAGAAGAGATCGCGCAAGGAGTGGGAACAAAGGGGTCTCCATATCCTGGGGGAAGATAGGTCAGAACGCTGTCTTTCGAAAGAACAACCGACTATCCCGCCGGTTGCACATGGCACAGCGATCGAATTTGTGCGCTCGTCATTGCGTGAAGACTCCATTCGGTCCAGGATCGCGCCCTTCATGATCGATCCTGGGCTGAATACGGAGCAGAGATTAGCGGTGGAAACCGTCGAGGGCCCTCTTCTGGTTCTGGCGGGAGCGGGATCCGGGAAGACGCGCGTAATCGTCCACAGGATTGCCCACCTCCTCGCTATCGGACAACCACCGAGCTCCATACTGGCGATGACCTTCACCAACAAGGCGGCGGCGGAGATGCGGGAGCGGGTTGCGCGCCTGGCTGGCACGAGAATCGCCGAAAAGCTGACTGTCTCGACTTTTCACAGCTTCGGGGTGCGCATCATTCAGGAGAACGCCAAGCACTTCGGACTGAACCGCCGCTTCGCCATCTTCGATGTTCAGGACCAACTCGCCATCGTGAGACGGACGCTTGGCCAGATCTCTCTTGGCAACCAAAGCTTCGATCAGAAGCGCCTCCTTGCCATGATCAGCAAGGCAAAGAACGCGGGCCTCGACCCGGCAGCCTTCATGGCCAGGGCCAAGGAAGACGATCCATACGACATAATCCTCTGTGAACTCTACCCTCGCTATCAAAGAGCCCTAAAGGCCATGGGAGCCGTCGACTTCGATGATCTCATCTTGCTTCCGCTAATGCTTCTGAAGAGCAACGAGGAAATAAGAGCTGCATACAGTGCACGTTATCGAAACGTAATGGTCGACGAGTACCAAGACACAAGCAAGGTACAGGTCAGGTTCCTCGAGCTTCTTGTGGGCAGCGACGGAAACGTCTGTGCCGTCGGAGACGACGACCAGTCCATATATGCGTGGCGAGGCGCCGACGTGGAAAACATCCTTCGCTTCGAACGCTCGTTTCCTGGTGCAAGCGAGATACGGCTGACTCAAAACTACCGCTCCACCTCCAACATCCTGACCTCGGCCAACGCCGTGATTGCAAGAAATGCGGCCCGAAGAGGCAAGGACCTTTGGACCGCTGGAGACCGCGGCGAGCCCGTGCGGGTAGTTACCTGCCAGAGCGATGACGATGAAGCCGTATGGGTCGTCGACGAGCTCGAGCGCCTCGTGGCCGAGGAGCGGCTCTCGAGAAACGACTTCGCCGTACTCTTTCGAACCAACGGCCAAGCCCGTCCCTTCGAGGAGGTGCTTCGCTCCCGCGGGATCGAGCATCGCATAGTGGGGGGCACGCGCTTCTTCGATCGAAAAGAGGTGCGCGACGCCGTCGCCTATCTGCGCGTGTGCGCCAACCCCATGGACGAGGTCAGCCTCTCACGCATCGTGAACTACCCCCCAAGAGGCATCGGCGACACGACCCTGGAGCGGCTTCGAGAGCATGCCAGCTCCCTGCAGACGAACCTTCTCGGGGCAATGCGAAGAGTGGAGTCCATCTCCGGCTGCGAGCGCTCCGCGGGAGCAGTCCTCGAGCTAATGGATCTTCTCGATCGATATAGATCCGCCTTCCAGAGAAGGGCCGAGCTCGCTTCCACCACAAGACGCCTATTCGAAGATGTCGACCTTTTCGAGGCGGCGAGATCGAGCGTCAAGTCGGCGAGCGCCGGCGCCTCACGCGCCGCGAATGTCGAAGCCCTTGTAGCCTCGATTGCGGCCTTCGAAAGCAGGGAGAGCAGGCCGTCACTCGGCCAGTACCTGACCCGCATCAGCCTGGACGACCGTGAAGAAAACGAGGAGAGCACGGATAAGGGAAAAGTAACCCTGCTGACCCTGCATGCCGCCAAGGGTCTCGAGTTTCCCGTAGTCTTTCTCGCGGGTATGGAGGAAGGACTACTCCCACACGACGGAATGCAGGGAGAAGCTCAGAACCTCCCCGAGGAGCGCAGGCTGGCGTACGTGGGGATAACCAGGGCGATGCGAAGGCTCTACCTGACTCGCGCGTTAGTTCGGCGGCGGCGTGGTCGAGCTCGAGAGACGATCGCCTCTCGTTTCATAGAGGATCTACCGAAGGAATGCATCCAGCACATCGACGGCGACGCGCCGCAGACCATCAGCGAGGAGGTCGAGATCGAAGCCGGCCGTGACTTCTTCGCCCAAATGCGCTCAAGGCTCGGGGCCTGAATCCGGACAATCGAGCTTCTGTATCGCCGGGTCGATTTCCCTGTGTTCGGTTGCCGGCCGGCCTGGACGAGATACCCTTGGATTTGAAAGAAGCGAAAGGGACTTGACGGCGACACCCCTTGGGTCATAAAAGTTTCGGTTTCCATGGGTCGGATCCTGCCGTCGGTCGGTTCGATGGCATCGATCGTGCCCCTGAATCGAGACTCATGTAAGAGGTTTTCCATGTCCACGCCAAGCATCAAGAAGCGCGACATCGAGCGAAAATGGCTCCTGGTAGACGCCGACGGCCTGATCCTGGGCCGCGCCGCCTCCCGTATCGCTCATATTCTAAAGGGCAAGCATAAGCCACAGTACACCGCCCATGCCGACGTCGGAGACCACGTAGTGGTGATCAACGCCGAGAAGATTCGCCTGACCGGCAACAAGGAAGAAAAGAAGATATACCATCATCATACCGGGTATACCGGTGGCCTGAAGAGCCGCTCCGCGGCGGAGCTGCGCCAGAAGCATCCCGAGGATCTTCTCTACAACGCAATCAGGCGCATGCTGCCCCGCTCGCCCTTGGGAAGAGACATGATGAGAAAGCTTCGTGTCTACTCGGGAGCCGAGCATCCGCACGTCGCTCAGAAGCCAGAGACAATTCAACTTCCCCTGTAGGCGGCCGAGCACGAGCTAACGAGCAACACTAGGCGCCTTGGCAGCCACGAACCCATTCGAATTTGCAAAGAGGAAAAGCTTCATGGACTCAACCTTCTTCTCCGCGGTCGGCCGCCGCAAGGAATCAGTAGCGAGAGTGCGACTCACTCCCGGCGAGGGAAAGATCCTCATCAACAAGCGGGAGCTACAGCAGTACTTCCCCTACGAGACGAGCCGCGCAACGGTCATGCAGCCGCTTCAGCTAACCGAAACGGCGGGCAAGCTCGACATCTTCGTGAACGTGCGCGGAGGAGGCCTGTCCGGGCAAGCCGGAGCCGTACGCCATGGCATTACTCGCGCGCTGATGGAGTTCAACCCAGAGCTGCGACCCGTCTTGAAGAAGGTCGGCTTCGTCACTCGCGACGCCCGCGAGGTCGAGCGCAAGAAGTACGGTCAGCCTGGTGCTCGCAAGAAGTATCAGTTCAGCAAGCGCTAGTCGGTAGCGGGCGCGGCGTGCCGAAAGCCATCGGTACTCTCATCGGATCCGTTCCCGCTCGGCCGAGCAGCGAGGTGTCTCGTGGATGCCCCGAATGACATGATCGAAGTCAGCCAGGGGGCAGCTCTCTCTAGGGCGAGATGGCACAGGGAATCGCTCCACGACCCTCATGGCGTGTCCCGAACACCTCGTGTTATATTCTCCGTCTTGCTTGGGCCTATTCTCGCCAGGCCCCGAGCCCTAGATCCCGGACCCCCAGGGAGCCGTAAATGGAGCTAAACGACGTTCTTTCAGTCGCGCTACGAGGCGGCGCCTCCGACATTCACCTCAAGGCAGGCCTTCCTCCCATGTTCCGGGTCGATGGCTCGCTCGTTCCGCTGAAGGATGCTCGCCGCCTCCCACCAGAGGAGGTCAGCAGGATCGCTCTCGGCATAATGAACAACTTCCAGAAGGAGAGGTTCAAGGAGTACAGCGAGATCGATCTTGCCTATGGAGTGCCAGGCCTCGGACGCTTCCGGGTCAACATCTTCCAGCAGCGAGGCACCGTCGGGATTGTCCTTCGGGTCATCCCTTTCCGAATCCTATCGATCGATCAGCTCATGCTGCCGCCGATCCTGAAGAAGATCGCGCTAAGCGAACGGGGGCTGATCCTCGTCACCGGTACGACGGGCTCGGGGAAATCGACGACTCTGGCCTCCATGATCGACCACATTAACAGCAACCGCACCTGCCATGTCATGACCATCGAGGACCCAATCGAGTTCCTCATCCGTGACAAGCGGTCGATCATCAACCAGCGCGAGGTCGGTGTCGACACCCTGGGATTCGGTCAAGCTCTCAAGAGCGCGCTACGTCAAGATCCCGACGTCATCCTCGTTGGCGAGATGCGCGATCTGGAGACAATCGAGACCGCCCTCACCGCCTCCGAGACGGGCCACCTGGTCCTCTCCACCCTGCATACTCTGGATGCCACCGAGACCATCAACCGGATAATCTCGGCCTTCCCTCCATACCAGCAAAAGCAGGTACGCCTGCAGCTGGGCGCCGTGCTGCGCTCCGTGATCAGCCAGCGCCTCGTTCCCAAGGCAGATGGTCGAGGCCGAGTGCCCGCCATCGAGGTCCTCATAGCCACGCATTACGTCAAGGAGCTCATCGAGGACAAGGATCGCACAAAGGAGATCCACGACGCGATCTCGAAGGGTCATCAAACCTACGGGATGCAGACCTTCGATCAATCCTTGATGCTCCTTTTGCGGCAGGAGCTGATCACCTACGAAGAGGCCCTTCGGCAAGCCACGAACCCAGATGACTTTGCCTTGCGCCTCTCGGGCATCTCGGCCACCAGCGACTCCAAATGGGACGACTTCGAAGGAGAGGACGCGGCGGTTCCCGGCGCCAGCGAGTTTGGAACCGATACCCAGCCGGCAAGCGCGAAAACAGGCTCTGATGCCTCCTCTGGAGGCGGGCGTTCCGACGATTTCGAGATCGAGCGTTTCTAGGCTCTACTCCAGCACCGCCTCGAGAACCTCCTCGGCTGTCTGCAGCCGTGAGGAAGGATCCTTTCGCAACAGGGCATGGACTACCTGGGCGAGCCTCTGATCGACTCCCGGATTGATCTTGACGAGGGATGGCGGTTCACGCTCCAAAAGCTCCTCCCAGAGCTGCATCGGGCTTCTAGCGGTAAACGGCGGACGCCCGGAGAGTAGCTCGTAGATGACTACTCCAAGCGAGTAGAGATCGCTTCGAGCATCGAGCGGCTCGCCGCACGCTTGTTCGGGAGACATGTACCTGTAGGTTCCCACCACCTGTCCGCTGTCGGTGACCTCCGAAAGGTCGGTCAGGGATTTGCAGAGGCCAAAGTCCATGAGACGAGCGTCACCGTCCTCGTCGACCAGTATGTTGGAGGGCTTCAGATCGCGATGAACCAGCCCGCGGGAGTGGACATAAGCTAGGGCCCCGCAAACCTGGACTATCAGCTCTCGAACCCTGATAAGCCTGATTGGTTCGTTCAGCTCAATCGACGTCACCTCCATGGGGGGCAGATCGAAAGGGCTCTTGTCCATGACCACCGACTCGAGGGGCAGGTCTATCGAGGGCGCGGGGCCTATCGCACCTATCACGCCGGAGCTGTCGGAGACCTCGCGGCCCAACAAAGCGTCGGAGTCGGGCTCGACGAGCCAGGCATTCATGTCGAAGGCATCACTGGACTCGAGATCCGAAAAGCTATCGTCGTCATCGTCATCGTCGATCGATGGCGAGGAACGGTCGGATCGCGACGCGAGAGTGGATACCTCCAGATGAGCCCCCTTCTCTTCAGAGGCCTTCGACTTGCCATTGGAAGACAAGAGGTCTTGGACTCCCGAAAGAGGAAGACCCTTGTTGTACACGTCGACGTGCCTCTTTATATCGAGCCCTTCGACCAGCTCCATCGAGAAAAAAGGCATATCCCCCGCGAGTCCCGCCTCGATCACCCTGACGACATGTGGGTGGTCCAGATCGGCGAGTGAGTGAAACTCTCGTAGGAATCGCTGAGCAGCTCGAGTGTTCTTCTCGGCTGACGCCCCAACGAGTAGCTTGACTGCTACCTCATCCTCCGTTCTTTGGTCCACGGCACGATACACGACGCCCAGACCTCCGCGGCCGAGCATCTCCTTGATTCGATAGGGGCCTAATCGCTCTGGATGCATGACTTGATGATTCGCCTTGGCGAGGTGGATGGTGGGATAATAATGGCCGTCCCCCTGCCTTCAAGGGCCACCTGCGATACTCTTGGGCTACTTCTCTTAGGAGCAACCTTTGGAAGATGATGCCATTCCTGGACGCTGGCGGCTAGCGGGAATCGCAATTGCGGTCATTGCTTTTCTGCTCGTCTGTGCGGCGATTCACGTCTCCACCTATGACGTACGGTACAGCACTCGCGTTTGGGCACAGCAAACTATGGAGGCGGGAACCTCGGCGGCCGTCAGAATCGCGGTGCTGGGAAGACAGCGCGGCGGAACAGTCAAGGACTCGACGGCAAAGGTCAGCTTGGTGCGCGCCGAGGACGCACTTGATGCGAACCTAGAGAAGAGCAAGAGAACGACCGATACGGAAGTACACCTGGGCAAACTCGAAGCCAGCGACACTGGCCTTATCGAAGGCTCACTCCACCTCTCATCCGATATCGCACCGGGAAACTACTTCCTACTGGTCGGGGTAAGCACATCGGCGGGCCCCGACGAGCTTGCCGCCTTCCCCGTACTCGTAGTTCCCTCTGGATCCACATCGGCGAAGGATTGGCTTGCAACCCGGCCGGCATGCGAAGAGTCGAGCATTCGAAAGACCGATGGTAGCTGGCATAGGGCGCGACGATGCGTGCGTGGAGCCGGACCAGTACATCTCTATCCCGAAGGTGGGCACCTTGTCGCCCACGTGCCTCGCCCGATTCACGCTTGGGTTCCTCCCTGGGCAGAACCGCCGCCCGACTCGGAGCAAAGGGAAACAGAGGCAACCGAGCGTCCTGATTCGCCGGACCCAGGGGAAGAGCCACAATTGGGCGACACCGAACAGAACGACATCAAAGAGAACCCGAGCGCAACAAACGAAGACGGAGAAGCCGATGAACCACATGGCCTGCCAAGGCTATTGGAGATTGTCCCTCTCCGCCCAAGCTCCCCCGGCCAGGATATCAACGAGCCCGCTCGAGATCCCTACCTCGTCTCCCTGGATAGTCTGGGCATGGCTTCGTTCACCTACGAACCCGCCTTCCCGCGGGGCTCCTTGCTCATGCGAATAGGAGAGATCGAGAGCCGCATCTGGCTGCGAGACCTACCGGCGTCACTCACAATCACTCCTAGCAAACGGATTCTTCGCCCGGGGACGGTGTTGAATATCGATGTGGCGCTTCGACAACCAAATCGTCCGGTGACAATCGACGTGTGGGCGGAAGGGAGATGGCTCTCCGCGCATAGCGGCCGCATTAGAGGAGATGAGGAGCGAATAGGAATTCCACTGCCCGAGAATGTCGAGGGCCTCGTAACGATCAAGGCAAGCCCTGGTCATGACGGCACCGGGCCCGCCTTTATCTCGGTATGGGTAGATGAGAATGAAGGAGGCCTTGCCGTGCATAATCTTGGGAAGAGGCTAAAGAGGCTTCCAACAGCCACGCC
>SKWY01000489.1 GCA_007128675.1 Deltaproteobacteria bacterium
CTTTTCCGCGAAGGCATCCATTGCGGCTTCCTGGGGTCGCTCGTGGACCTTCCGGTGGCCGAGGCGGTCGCCCTGGCAGCGCGCAAGGCGGCAACCGATGATCCTCGCTTTGCCCCTCTTAGTTGCGCGGGAGATGTTCAGGTCGATGTCTGGCTAGTCGGTTCCATGCGTTCCGTCCAAGGCCCAAGAGATCTGTGCCCCGATGATGGGGTCATGATTGTCTCCGGTTTGAATCGGGGCATCTATCTTCCTGGTCTGCCCGGATTTGGAGGGCGCGGCGTCATGGCATCCGCCTGCATAGCCGCTGATCTTCATCCCGATGCCTGGGAACGTGACGATGTGTCGTCCTGGGCCTTTGTCGTGGACAAGCTTCCTTGATCTCATCGGCATTCCGGCAGGGGAGCAGGGCCGCTATTGCCTGTAATACTTCGCGGCCCCAATCAGCCGAGCGGTGTTTCCGGCGTCTCCTCGTCGTCGCGCCTTGCAAGAAGCCGGGCCCGGCGCTTGCCGGTTGACGAGGGTTGTTCGGTGGTGGACGGATACTCTCATCTTTCCTTCGATTCGTGGCAGAATACTCTCAATGCTTCTCGATAGTGGATTCTGGTCTCGTCCAGCATCTTCCCCGGTGCCGCCTTTCACGGCCGGACGATGTGCCTGGCCGGCCGTCTTGCTTGGCGCGCTACTTGTCTTCGCCTTGGCTTGCGGCGGTGATTCTCCCACCGGCGGTCGCGATGGCCGCCTGGAAATGGCCGTTCGTTTTCTGGCTAGCGATCAGGAACAGGTCCGCCAGCGTTTGGCCGGTTTGCGGATGTGTGCAAGGAACCTGGTGCTGGCCGATGAGCGATGCGTGGACGTCGTCTTGTCCGACCAGGAAGAGGTGCGGGTTGCCCTGAACGTTTCTCCTGGTGATGGTTGGAGCGTGAATCTATGGGCCTTCGATCGAGGAGGTCAGGCTCTGTGGGCCGGCAGAGCCAGGGCCAACGTTCGGTCGGGAGAGTCGACGCGACAACGCGTGCTACTGAGCCGGTGCTCGACCAAAACGGCGGTCGAGTGTAGCGAGGATAAGGCCGCCTCGTCTTGCCACGAACCCCGGCCGCGAGCTTTTCACACGAGCACTCTTTTGCCGGGAGGTCTCGTGTTGTTGGCTGGCGGCTTCACCGCTGTTGCCCAGGACATCGACTGCGGCGATGACTGCCGAGTGCTCGTTGCCGATGACACGGCCGAAATCTACGACCCCGTACTAGGTAGGGTCACGCAGGTCATGGAGCTGGCTAGACCTCGAGCCATGCATACGGCCACCTTGACCTCCGATGGTAGGTACGTGGTCATTGCGGGGGGGTATCCTCCGCGCGTGTTCACACCGATGGCGAGGCGCCCCTAATCGTTCCCCATACGTTCACGATGCATGAGGGAGGAGAGGCGACGGCGGAGGTATTCCACTCACTCTTGCATTTGGTCTTCCATGAGGTCGAGCTAAAGGCTCCGAGGTTCATGCACTCGGCTGTCGGCGATAGGAACGAAGGGGTGATTCTCATCGGGGGCATCACGGTAGAGGAGGGGTCCTTGAAGCTGATCGACAACGAACGAGAAAGACCTCCTTCGATGGAGCGCGTGTCGATGCATGGAGCCGAGGCGGCTGGGATTGGCGCGCTCGCGCCTCGCAGGGGGCATGCCGCCCTGCGTTTGGGCGACAGGGTCATCGTAGTGGGTGGCAACTCGGTCATGACCGGGGAGCAAGGGCTCTTTGCCGAGGTGCACCACTTGAGGTCGCAAGAGAGCAGCGCCCTCGGGCCTGCCGAGAGTGCGGGGGCGAGGCAGCGCGGCTATGCCCCGAAGTGGCATTCTCTGACCTCTATTGGTCTGGACAAGCTCCTGGCTCTTGGTGGCTACTACGAGTCATCTTTCATAGGTCCCGATCTTCGCGAGGCCCCAGCATTGTCGCCGCTGTCCGCGGGTCTCCTGCTGAACACGCGGAAGCCGGGCGTACCGGGTGAGCTCATACGAATGTTGATGCCTCGAGCGGCTCATACAGCCACTGTCCTGGAGGACGGCAGGGTTCTGGTCGGCGGGGGGTTGACGAGAACAGAGACGCTCAGGGTCACCGGCTCCATGGAGATTGTCAGCCCCCTCCAGCTGACCTCGGAGGCCCTGCTCGATCGTCTAGGCAGTCCGGTCTATCTTGCCGGTCCACGCTTTGGTCATGCAGCGACGCGCTTGCAAGATGGAACGGTGCTGCGCTCTGGCGGTTTGACGACTATTGACTCGGATCGAATGGATGGCGATTCGCCTTGCTCCACCATCGCTTGCGAGCTTTTCGTCTACAACCCCTCGGTCTGTAATTTGAGCCCACCGGTCGATCCTTCTTTCCTACAATGATGTGACGAGAGGAGGGATGGATATGAGGTCGATGGCTAGGTCGTTCAGTGGGGATGAACCCAGATGATCAGAAGAATCCTCGGACATTGCTGCTCGAGATGGTTGTATCTGCTCATGGGGGCATTGTTCTTGACGCCGCTTTGGTCGAAAGCTGAAGACCAACCCGGCGAAAGCATTCCCGAGGACGAGGCTCGGCCCGAAGCGCCGGGAGGGGAGCGGGAAGCTGCGGCCGATCGCGGTGGGCTCTTTGCGGGAGTTCAGCTGGATCGCCCTCGAGCCGGCCCGGGAAGCGAGGCGCTCAACGCTCTGGGTCGGTGTATCGACCAAAACGATCTTGCTTGCCTTGACGGGGCATTTCACGGCGGTGAGATGGTAGTTCGAAGAGCTCGCGCAGCGTTGGACGAGGGGAGTCTGGAGATCGAGAGAGCCGGTCTGGTCGATTACTTTTTGAAGCACGGCCGTGCTCTTGGAGAGGATCGCTTCAATAGAGTTCTCCGTCGTCCACTGGAGCAGTGCCGGATCTCGCTGCTGGCGGCGAGCCGCGGGAGGTGTGATGACACTGGCTGGGTAGAACCCCCAGAGTCTCCACTGGACGGCGCGGATCCTGCTTACAAGGAGCTTCTCGAAGGCATGTGGGATGAGCTGGGCGACGGCCTCGAGGAGCGACGGGCCCGCAGGCTCGTTTGTGGCGTTGTCCGAATTGGCGACAGGATTGTGGCGGAGGAAGCACTAGTCGTGCTCGCTACCCGAGAAGGATCGGAGCCGGCGTTCGTGGATGTGGTTTGCTCGGAGATTGACTCCGACCCCAGGACCAGAGAGAGAGAGGAAGGGCAGGCACGGCCGCAACCCCCTCCCTGGCCGCCGGCGAACCCCGACGATCACGGCGCCTTGATGGCTCTTTTCGGGGTTTGGACCTGTCTTTCCGAAGGTGGCGGTCGCTGCTTCGAGAGGAGAGCTCCACTACCCGGGGTCCTGGTGCGAGATTTCATGGCACGTCTTTTGGGCGAGGAAGAAGCCTCCGAGCGTCAGGCCATCATCGATGCCATGCGGGTGGTTGCCACCCAGTCCGCCGTTGGTGCCCGGAAGCTGCACAGAATTACTCCGAGGCAGTGCTTTCACCTTGCTCTCATTACGGATCCAAAGAGATGCACGGCCCTCGAGCATTCCACTGAAAGCTTGAGCATACCCCAGCTCTCGCCGGCGCTGCCTCTCGGGGAATCCTCCCAGGCTCGGGCCTTGGCTTCGCTGACATGGGGCTCATACCTGGACAAGGAGGCATTGCGAAGCCGGATCAGGTGTCCGTGGCCGGACTCCTTACCGGGCTCCTCGGAGGAGAGAAGTCTCGAGCTGGATGTCATTTGGACACGGGGCGAGAGGGACCGGCCCATGCTGCTCGATATGGAGTGTAAAAGGCCGCAGGGGCTGTAATCTTGTGGGTCGACCGTCTTTTTGCGACGGGCCGTGCCCGTGACATGCTCCTCCGGCAAAGGAACTCGATTCCGTGGGCATGAAAGCGTCCCATAGAGGGTTTCCAACGCGGTGAAGGAGCATCGAGGCCGGTAGGTGCTAGGGCCTTGCTAGGTCCGATTCCGTGTGGTAGTCCTGCTCGGACATTTTCGGTGGCTTTCACTGGAAGTGGGCGTGGTCGGCCCGCTTTTTCTTTTTTTTTCGGTAGATACGGTCTTCAGGCAAGACCAAATGGGACAGGATCGAGACATGGAACGGCGCGTATGGGCGCTGATGGAACCAATGCTGGCGGCGGGCGGGTATGAGCTCGTGGAGGTGGAGTATACCCGCGACCGTGGCCGTTGGGTCCTGCGTCTGTACATAGATTCCGAAACTGGAGTGACCCTGGGCGACACCACGAAGGTCAGTAGATTGGTGGAGCC
>SKWY01000036.1 GCA_007128675.1 Deltaproteobacteria bacterium
CGATGGAAGCAGCTCGGATTCGGTTCGCCTGGCCAGCGCGCTGATGCACGGAATCAGATCGGATACGGACGAGTTCCTATCCGCGCGCCCAATCGACTTTCGAGCATCCGCTTTCCTTGCGCCCTACATAGACCGAGAGTTCCTGGTCCTCATTTCCCAACAGTCGATCTCGTCCAAGAGCATGGACATTCTCCAGGTTGCCCTGGAGAAGAAGGTCATCAAGGGTAACTACATCATCGCCGGCGTTGGCTACACACGCGAGGAGGATCGAGACGGCATCGGAGAGGCCGCCGACTACCTGCTCCGACGCGAGGGGGTCGACACGGTGATGGTCTACGGAATTGTCGGTGGAGATACCGTCGACGGCTCGCTGCGGACCTCTAGCAGCACCGTGGATCCGGACAAATGGATGAAGGATATGTTCGGCCTGGACAGAAACGGGCGGTACTACGGCGGCGGGAGAAGAGACAAAGGCGGCTTCCAGATCCACCTTGGCATCTTCGAGCACTGCAGTGATCGAGATCTACTCTGGCGAACCGTAAAGCACACAATCGAGGATCGGTTCTTCGAGAAGATCGGAGCCGGCCGAGAGAAACAGTAGCAACCGGTTCGGCAGGAAGACGCCGCGATCCCGATTTATTGTTCAGAGCTACTTGTAGCGCAGGTGGGGAGCCAAGAGTTCCTTCAAGAGGCTTTCTAGCGAGATGTTGTGCCTCTTGGCGAGCCTGGTGAGGTGGGCCTGCTCGGCAGGCTCCAGCCGCACCGAAACGGCCCCCGTCTCCCCGCATGAAGCAGCCTCATCCATGACATCCCCGCCTCCATCAGCGAGGATCGTCTTGTCTGGGTCCTGTGCACCGGCCACGGCCTTGTCCGACTCTTCATCGTGACTCGGCTCCCCATCCAGCTCGAGCGGTGTGCCCTCGAGCAGGAACCGGCGCCGTTCATTGTCGAGCTCGTCACTAAAGAGCTGCTTGAGAAAATTGGAGAGGTGGATGTTGGAGGGAGTGAACTCGTACTGGGCCAAGAACTGGTCGATGTCGTACTGCATCTCCCATGCCGACTGATAGCGCTTCTCCCGGTCCCTCTCCAGAGCCTTCATCAAGATGCGTTCGACAGCTTCCGGAACATCGGACTTGAAGTAGCTAGGAGCGAATATCTTACCCGAGGTGATCGACTTGAGGACGGCAACCTGTTCGTCACCCTTGAAGAGTTTGAATCCCGTTATCCACTCGTAGAGCACGGTGCCCAACCCGAAGATGTCACTGCGTGCATCGAGCTGCTTTCCCACGACCTGCTCGGGAGACATGTAGGAGAGCTTGCCCTTTATCTCTCCGGCCCGTGTCTGCTCGATCTGGTTGGCGGCCTTGGCTATGCCAAAGTCGAGTATCTTCACCGTGCCATCGAAGGAGACGAAGATGTTCTCGGGGGTCACGTCCCTGTGAACTATGTTCAGGGGGTTGCCGTAAATATCGCCCTTCTGGTGAGCATAATAGAGGCCCTCACACACGCTCGACCCAATCTTCAGGGCGTACACAAGGGGAAATGGTATTCCCAACGAATCGGCCTTGGGTATCACCCGGCGCATGTCGCGCCCGAAGACATACTCCATTGCGATGAAGTAGGTCTCGCCAATCTTTCCCAGATCATAGATCTGAACGATGTTGGGGTGATTCAGCTGAGCCGCCAACTTGGCCTCGTTTAGAAACATCTTCACGAAGCTCGGTTGACTCGAAAGATGTGGGCGAATGCGCTTGATGACTATCGTCTTCTCGAAGCCCTCGAGCCCCCCCTGGCGGGCGAGGAATATCTCGGCCATACCACCGACCGCGATTCTATCGATCAGGGTATACCGGCCATATCTGATGCCACGTGAAGACAAGAATCCTCCTAGATTTCGATGTCGACGGCACGGAGTCTACCTTCATGCGAACTGCATGATATCAACGGTAGGGTCGTACCACCAAAACTGACGAAAGACGGGAAAAATGGCAAAGCAAGAAAGAAGCCCGAGTAAGCCTTCATCGGCAGCTGCCAAAACGAGCCGGAAGAGGCCATCTAGCACGCGGGCGATTAGCGCGGCCAAGAATCCTCGCAAGACTCGAGGCCCGAGCAAGACCCGAGGCCCGAGCAAGACCCAAGGCGCGAGCAAAGCCCGAGGCCCGAGCAAGACCCGAGGCCCTAGCGAAGCTCGTAGTGGGCAGTCACCGAAGAAGATCGATCGGAGAAGAGAAGCGACCTATATCGATCAGCTGATTCGCCGTGTCGTCGACGAATGCCCGAGACGACAGCCTACGAGCGAAGACGAATCTCGCGCTCTCGACATCTTCCTCGAGGAGCTGAAGGATGCTGGCCTCGACACATCGGAGCACCACTTCGAGTTCAACGACAGCCTCTACAAGAACTTGATGCTCCATGCCGGCTTGGGGGTAGCCGGAACCACGGTCTCCGGAACCGCGCCTTTGGCGGGTCTTGCGATGCATCTGCTGGCCGCTTCCTCCTACTGGGCCGATTCGACAAGGAAAGGTTACCTGCTGCGCCGTCTATTTCCATTCAAGCCTTCGAGGAACGTGCTGGGTGTGCAGCCGGCCGCAGGAGAGCCGGCACTTCGAATCGTCTTCCTTGGCCATGCCGACGCCGCCTTCACGGGTATGCCCTTCTGGCCCAAAGTAGCCGGACTTGCGGCAAAGGAGGGACCCGAAGCTTTGAAGTTCCTCCGTCGTGGAGTCCAGCTCATGGTGACCACGCAGCTGATGCTTGCATGCTGCGATGCCTTGCGGCTGGCTATCGGCCCCCTTGCCCTTCCACTACGTCCGATCGAGCACGTTCTGACGATTCCGTCCTGGCTGACCTTGATCATGAGCTCCCACGTGGTCATCAAGAACGAGATCGTTCCAGGAGCCAACGACAACTTGAGCGGGTGCGCGGCCCTGCCCGTGCTTGCCAGCCGCCTCCTCACCGGCAAGCGAAGCGACGTCGAGTACGTCTACTGCGTCACTGGCTGCGAGGAAGCGAGCCTTGGCGGTGCCGATGCCCTTGCGCGAGACATGGAGAAGACGTGGAGCAAAGAGAGAACGGTGATTATCGCGCTCGACAGCATTTCAAATGGAGACCTGCGCTTCCTCGAGATTGAAGGCGAGGTAAGGCCAAAGCGGATCGCCGGATGGCTCAAAGACGTAATCGAAAAGACAGCCGCCTCCGACTCCCGCTTCGCCAACGTCAAGGGCTACGAGATTCCTGTCGGCGCAACCGATGCGGCAGCCTTCCAGGCCCGTGGCTGGCCAGCGGTGGGACTTACCTGCCTCGACCCCGAATACGGTCCCCCAAGGCACTATCACCTCCCAACGGATGATCCGGATCACCTGGACCTAAAGAGGTTACTCCTCTCCATAGATTTCACTCATCGTTTGACCGAGGGAATAGTCGCCAACCGCCTGGACTGAAAGAGTTGCGGGCAAGACTCCCGCGCGTTGACGGCTTCACTTGCAGTGCTAAAAGTAGCCCTGCGAGGCGAGAGAGACCGGCAATGACTACAAGATAGGGCGCTTCTCTCTCGATCCAACGTACACCGGGGGGAGCATTCATGGCGTGGCCCTCTCCTCCGTGGCTGTCTCTCTCTTGAAGGCGGATACCTACGACTAGATGTCGGTGGCCGAGGCCATGCCGTCAAGAGCCCCATCAAGGAGCGTGAAACATGGCTAAACAAAGCAAGAGAACCGGTCACGAGACCAAGCAAGATGAAGCCAGCAGACAGACGATATTGGGTCACGCGGTGATTGGCGGGATCATCGGCGGAGTGGTTCTGGCGCTGGCCGCGATGATCGCCCTGGTCGCCGCGGGCCTCGGTCCGGGTGCTCCATGGCAGTTCTTCGCCTCGGTGCTGCTCGGAGTCGCGGCGCTACAAGAGGTGACCCTGGGAGTCTTCTTGGTGGGGTTTGTGACCCACTTCGTGCTGTCGGCCGTGTTCGGGTTAGCCTGGGGATTCGTTGCATCTGGCGTTCCACAGGGGATCAGAGACAACATGGGCGCACACACCGCGGCCGCCGGAGTCTATGGCTTCGTGATCTATCTTCTCACCTTCCAGATCATTGCACGTGGCTTCTACCCCTGGTTTCTCGAGATGAACCAGGTCTTGTGGGCCGTAATGCACGTGCTCTTCTTCGGAATTCCCCTGGGGCTTTACCTGGCAGCGAGAGTTGGCTACGTCGAGGCTACTCCGAGGCGTCGTGAGGCTCCAAGCCAAGCCTAGGGCTACATCCTTATCAAGCTATAAGAAACAGGCCTTCGATCCCGCTCGCCCCCGGACGGGATCGGGGGCCGCTCTCCGTCTTGAGTACTCTTCTTGGCGCCGTTCGGAGTAACCTTGTCAATGAGCTCATGAAACAAACACGAATCGGGCGTTATCAGACTATCTGCACCCTCGGTCATGGAGGCATGGCGGAGGTGTTTCTAGCGTCGCACGAGCCGATGCCCGGGTCTCCCCGGTTTGTCGCAATCAAGCGGATTCTCTCAAATCTCGCCGATGAACCCTCCTTTCTCAAAATGTTTCTCGACGAAGCGCGTGTACTCTCGCGTCTCTATCACCCGAACCTCGACAGAGTGCTTGATGCGGGAAAGCATGAGGGGCTGCCCTACATAGTGCTCGATTACATTCCAGGCAGAGACCTTAGCGTAGTTCTACGTATTCATGAGAAGCGCTCTTTGCTCCCCGTGGAAGTCTGCGCTCACATTGCGGCAAAGGTTGCCGCGGGTCTATCCCACGCACATGGCCTCACGGACGAGAAAGGTCGGTCCCTAGAGATCGTCCACCGCGACGTCTCACCGGAGAACATCATCATCACCTTCGAGGGAACTGTGAAGGTGGTGGACTTCGGGGTTGCCAGAGGCACGATAAGAGAGCAGCAGACGGCTCCCGGACTAATCAAGGGCAAGCCTTCCTTCATGGCTCCAGAGCAGATACTCGCGCAGCAGATCGATCGTAGAGCTGACGTCTTCGCCTTGGGGGTACTGCTGTATCGATTGACCGTTGGCCAGCATCCATTCGGGGTGGATAGCGACGACGCCAGCACCTTTCGGAGGCTGATCGAGAACGTTCCGACCCCGCCCCATCTCCTAGTACCGAAGTACCCGAGGACACTGTCGGCGGTAGTGATGAAGGCTCTGGAGAAAGAGCCCAGCCGCCGCCACCAGACCGCCGAGAGGTTTCTGGCAGACATCGAGAACGTCATGCACGAGCAACGCTGGTTTCCCAGCGACCGCCGGCTGGCATGGCTAATGGGTGAGCTCTTCCCGGCTGGCGCGGCTTCCGCGCGACGCTTGTCGCTGAAGCCGTCGGACGCCAACTCCGCCCGACATGCCTCGTACATGACGCGAGGCGATCTTCGTATCGCCGTGGATGTGGACGATGAGGACGAAGATACGGAGATGGCAACCGAACCCGCCGGTGAAGACTCCCCTCTCTACGGAGAAGACGAGCAATCAGGCACACATCCGTCCCATCTCTTCGAACACGAGGTCGCCGAGCTTGGAGATTCTCTGCCATCGGATATGGACAGCGTCACGGCGCCCACAGACAAGACGCCGCAGGATATGGACAGCATCACAGACCCTGGGGGCCCGGCTGGCTCCGGCATGGACGATCGAACAACGCCGGAAAGACGCCACCCCGCCGACATGGACAGCGCAACCAAACCGGCCCGCCCCACTCCCAGTCACCAGCCCGCGATGACGCACGCAAGCTTGGAGGGCAGACCGGCAAAGCCGAGCCAAAAACTTCAGCGACCGGCCGATACCGTTCCGAGACCAGAGCACTCACAGAGAGTCGACGAGGCTCCCCCGACCAAGCTCGGGAGACGCAAGAGGCCCCACACATCATCCGAGTCGGCAGCTTCGCCCTCACCCAAGGAGCAGGATATCCGCTCTGTGAGCCAATCGGCGTCCACAGCCCCCCGGGTGCACCAAAAGAACGCTCGTGACTCCAGGCTGCTCGACTCCTTACCTCCGGATTCGATCGATAGACGCCTCTCTCCCGAAACCGAGGATACCCGGGACAACGCCTTTTCGGCTCTTTCTACGCACCCAGGAGACTCCCAACCAGGCCTTGGGCCAAACGAGCTAGAGGAAGAGGAGACCCGTTTCGATCTGCCGGAGTTCTCTCGCTCCCGGCAAAGGCGCTCGAAACCAAGGGCTGCAAGCGCGAGCGATGAGCGAGGCCACGCCTCCCGGCACTCCGCCTCGATACGCAAGGATCTTCCTCCCTGGCGCACACCCACCGGTATCGCGATAGCCGCTTCAATCGGCACTGCGGTCCTGGGAGCCATCCTGCTCTCACTATGTGGGAGCTGACCGCCGGATAAAGGCGTCCACTTGACCGATGGACTCCCTTGCACTTACAGGGCAGTCTGTAATCATGCATGGGTTCCAGGATCAGCGAGCGAAGGACTCTCCCGAGGGGCTGAATGAGTCGGGGCAGGTGATTGTGGAGCAGGCACTCATCCTTCCCATGGTGGTCTTCTTGATCCTTGGGATAGTCCAGCTCTCGATGATTCAGCACGCCCGCATCAATGCGGAGTACGCGGCGTTCAACGCGGCACGTGCCGGCATCGTCTACAACGGAGACCCCATGATGATGCGACGCGCCGCGTCGCTTACTGTTCTTCCAACCGTACAGCGGGCGGACAACTGGGGAGATGTGGGTCGATTCTACCTGGATCATGCAATCTCGGAAGCCTTGTTCGAGTTCTTGGACATTCAGCTGCCAATACAGCGCGTTGAGGTGGAAATCCTAGAGCCCTCGGACACATCGATCTTCGAGGGCGCATACGCACGACACCTGAACTTCAAGCAGATAGATTTCGATGATTACCGGGACGCCGTAGCCGAAGCCAATCTCCTATCCATCCAGGTCACACATTACTACGAGCTTCGAATTCCCTTCGCCAACTGGATGATTCAGTCAATGTGGTTCGCTCATCGCCTGGGCGACGCCGTCGGCTGGGAGGGCGTGGAGTTCACGACACAAAGCGATGGGGGACAGAGTTCTTACGCAAGCGCAGCCCAACAAGCCATCGGAGACCCCCTCCAAGAGGTCCGATGGGCGGCCATGGCGCGTCAGGCAAACATGTACTTCGTCCCGATTCAGACCCATTACACCATGCGCATGCAGTCGAACCTCTACAAGACCTATTTGGAGTAGCGAGCCATGCTAGTAGCCTTTCACAAGCTTCGCCGAGACGAGGAAGGTCAAACGCTGGTGCTGGCGGCTATCGCGCTGCTCGTGCTGTCGCTCTGCGTCATGGCCACCATTAACATCGGCCACGCAACTCACGAGCGCATACGGCTCCAAAACACCGCCGATGCTACGGCCTACAGCCTCGCCGCCTCGACGGCTCGGGTCTTCAACTTTTTCGCATACACCAACAGAACGATGATCGTGCACTACCACTCGATGTTCACGTTCATCTCCTATCTCTCTTTCATGCAGTACATCCAGAACACCTTCGGTCGGATCTGCGATGCTCTGAGGTATGTACCGTATATCGGTTGGATCGCTGCCGTAATCGGTTGGATAATCGACGCCATAGTGCAGGTTCTGGACATGATTGTGATCCTTGTCATACCTGGCATGGCCGTTTTCAATGTCCTCTTATTGCTGGGCCAGTTCTTGATGGCCACGTCGCTTGCGACGCAAACTCTCGGGAACATAGACGTCGTGGAGGAGAACGATCCAGATGTCAGGTACAACCCAGAGGATACGATCCTCGGGTGGCTCGTAAGAGGAGCGAACACGGCCATGGCGGCCAAGGCTCTCGACTTCAAGCATATGGCGCAGCTCTTCTACAAGATCGGCCCGGGCTACCACCAGGTCACGGCGGGCGATACTGGGAACGAAGGCAGGATAATCATGACCGAGCTGATTAACAACGCTCGGCATGGTTGGGTTGCGGGCACGAAGACCGGCTGGTACCTCGTTGGGCGGCGGTGGGAGCTGGGGCCAATCAAGATCGGAGGCGGCATTCTGCCCGCATCCTTCGAGTTCCACGCCGGCAAGATTGCTCGAACAGAGCAGGGGATGCGCACACACAGCGCCACGAAGCATGATCAGCTCTACGCGGTGGACTCCTTGTTCTTCACGATGGAGTTCGACGTGGGATGGGGCATCGTCGCAAGCGCGGAGCTCTCCGCCTACTACCTCTCGGAAGTCTGGGCAGACCAATGGAGAGGCGGACACGCCGAGCAGATCAAGGTCGACGTCAACATCGGTGGTATTCTTGGATGGCTTCTCGACCCCGTAATGGACTTCATCGTGGATCCATTGCTGATCGTCGCTCAAACTCTAATGGATATTCGAAACGCCTCGGGCCAGCACCACTTCCATATTGGAATCACGCCATACTTCAAGTTTAGACCGGTCGACCGCTGGCGGCTCGGCTTCAATCAGCCCGACTTCATAGTCATGACCGCGAAGGAAGACGATGACCTGCGGGAGATGTTCTCCCGCCAGTATAGCGTCGACTGGCAGGTCAGCGGCGAGCGAGTATCGAACCCCCGCGGACAAGACAGCTCGGTAGACTTCGCGATCGACACATTCGATCCAGAAAATGACTTCGTCGCAATGCTCTACCCGAACGGCTTCAACGCACTTGCAGTCTCGAGAGTTTACTATCACAGACCTGGCGAGTGGAAGGAGCATCCAAACTTCTTCAATCCTTTCTGGGCGGCCAAGCTCCACCCCATAGCTCACCATCAGCTCGTAGAGTTCCTGCACTTCGGACCGGTGCTGAGGCTAGGAGTGACCCACTAATGAAGACAATGCTACCAAAGAGGCGCCGCCTTGCCGATGAGAGCGGATCGGCCATCACCGAGATGGCGATCTTCGCACCACTTGTCGTGATGCTAATGCTCTACAGCATCTACTTCACTGATGTGCTCCAGGTTCGCTTGAAGTCTCTCGAGATTTCACGCTTCGTAGCATGGGAAAAGACGGTCTTCAGGGATTCCGGTGCAATCGTGGCGGATGCCGAAGAGAGGTTTCAGAATCTCCGTTCCTACGACAGAGAGCCGGGCCAGCCCAATTATCTTCTTGGGGTAAGAGACGTTGATATCACTATCACTCTAGAAGATGATCTGCCTGTGAATATGGCTGGAGATTCTCCTCCGTTTCGCTTCGCCGACCAGGTGAACTCGGTGCTCGGCTTCATGGACAACGCCCAGACATTCGTAGCCGAACTGGCCAACCTGCCCACCGCCGGGAAGGCGCGCTCCGAGGTGACTATCGCCGCGAGCAACGCCATAGTTCCAGATGCCGTCTTGCAGAACATTCAAATCCAAGCTGACGAGCTTCAAACTCCTTTCACCTTCACTACCGAGCATTTCATTATTTACGACACATGGAAGGCCTGGCCCAACCATAACAACCAAGCTGGGTTCACGAATTCTCAAGAAGACGTGATGAACACCTACGAAGTTGCCGAACAACTCGTGGCAGCACAGATTGACGGCCTCGCGTTCGCCGAATCACTCCTGACCAAGATTCCCGGAGTCCACTATCTTTATGATGCCATAGGTTACGTCGACGGATATTTGGCCGACTGGGGCCTGCCCCCGCTTCTGGACAAGAGACACAGCTATCATGAGCATCCCGGTCCCGTTACGATGCGTCCAGCCAGCAACGACGTAGAGAATTTCTCGCCCTCCCACGGAAGAGACGACGCCACCCGTCTCGGACATCTCTTCGGAGCGGAAAGATTCAACGACACCACACCTCTTCCCTATGTCGACCGGAGCCGTTACAGCATACCCTTCAGACCTAATACGGGGCACTGGGAGGACGGTGGTGGAGCGATTCGAATAGAAGGATTGAATGTCGGCTCTCCAGGAGATGGCGGATACGCTGTACGAGAAATGCCGGACAAGCTTCAAGAGAACGCATACTCTCGGACCTGGGACTGTCGTGGGCACTACTACGAAGGCATGATCACTTACGACAATCCTCCGGGCGATAGAGATAATTACGACGGTTGCGGAGACGCAGTCGACGGCTTCCTCAGTAATCTCGAGGATCTTCTCGATGGTCTCCTCGACTTCGGCGGCAACAGCCAAACCCCTCCCCTAAATTGAGATCTCCCAGTCATGCGTAAGTTACTAGTCATACCAATCGCGATAGTCCTGGTGAGCGGCGCCGCTACCGCCGGCAGCCTACTCGATCGCACACCGATGCCGCCTACCGATCTATCGCCGGTTCGTGCTTGGGGAGCCCCGCTGCACCCCCAAATGCCAGGCTTTCATAGCACTCGAGAAACCGTCGTCGGTGAAGGCCTACGAATCAACAATCAACTCGTCGATCTTAGCCAGTTCATTACAGACGAGGCTCCCGACGTGGTGGCCGACCACTATGAAGAATCCTTTCGTCGTCTCCGCGCCGAAGTGAACAGATATAGCGTGGGGCCTGTCACACATGTTTCCACTTTCGCCGATGATGGTCGGATGTTGTCGGTAATGATAATTGACGAGGCAGAAGGAACGCAGGTGATACCAGGCGTGTCTGAAGGAACCGTTCGTGCTGGCGCCGAGCTCGACGAATCCGATATTCCCATGCCGCCGGCTCCACAGCTGCTACTGACCCATGAATCCACCGATGGGGGAAAACGGGCGACAACGGCACAGTTCGTCGTCTCGCAGAATCTGGCCGAGGTACTGGCCTTTTACCGAACGGAGCTGCCACGGATGGGATACCGTGAGCTAGGCCTGAACGTCCAAGAGGGCCTCGAAGGTGCTCGTCAGCTACGTTTCCGCCGTGGCGCCGCGATGCTCACGGTGACTGTCCATGGCATGGATGATGTGGGAGCAATGGTCTACGTTTTGCTAGAACGACCCTTGTCGCGGGAGGGGCCATGAAGAGAGCATTGATCCAGCTCGCTCGCCGTTGCATGAGAAGTCGGCCGACTTCCGCCGAGGAATCGGGTCAAGCCGCGGTGGAGTATGCCATCATGTCAATGTGGCTCCTTCTCGGAGTCGGTGCCGCCTATCCTTTTCTTATGGCCTTTGCCCCCGAGATGATGAATGCCCTTCAGATCTACGTGGATGGCTTCTACTTCTGCCTAGCACTGCCCATTCCATAATAGAACAATGCAGGCAACGTGAAGCGCGGCATTCTTTTCGGATTATGCGAAGACAGCCATCACGGTGATGGCCGAGCCGCTCTCATCGGCAAGGCCGCGCCTCTGTAGATTGGCGCTCTAACGAACCGCAGGACCTATTGGGGGCATGTCGGCGCGAGCATCGTTTCCGAACCCGAGCAACACAGCCTCGCCTCGGGCATCTGATTGAGTCGACACAAAGCGCCACAAAGGCACTCGCCCGCTAGAATCCAAGCATACCTCCATTTCATCCTCGCCGTCCTCGGACTCGGAGGGTACCCGCATGCTCACGCATCTACATTCGAAGCTGCCCGCCGGTGTCTCCACGGTACGAGTCCCGAGTTCTCGAATACTAGTTGTCGCCGTCTCTGGTTGAGCATCGGCGATGCGCATCTCCTTGGGAGCACTTGGGCCGGCCATCGGAAGGGTCAAGGGTGGAAGATTGGCTTGCTTGACCTGCACCGCCTCTATGCTCTGCTTCTGATCGGATGAGACGGAAAGAAGCATCTTCACATAGTTGCGATCTCCCGTAGGCTCGATGGATCTCAACTCCAAAACACGATGCTGCGGAGATGGAAGATCAGCTTCGGGAACAACTGAAATCCTCACCTGGCTCGGGTTACGATGAGGTTCTCGAAGCTCATACTCGACCCAGGCTCCCTCCCGAAGAATCGGGGGTCCGCCAAGAGGCTCCCAGAAGCTAGAGGGTCCAAAAAGATCTACACTAGCTGGACCGGGAAGGGCTAGTGGCGAGGGTTGGTGCCCAGAGGAAGCACCCTTTGACTCTGCTCTCCGTTCAACCTTCGGAACGTCGCTGCCATCTTCGTCCGAGCTTGCTTCGGTAGCGAAGGCGGAATCCTTCGCGCCCCAAAGCGCCACAAACAGTAGCGGCAAAGAGAACAAGAGCACTATGGGCCAAGAGGAGCATCGAGCAATGGGCTCCCAGAGAGACGGGCTTCGTGGCAACATACTCTCATGGTACAAAGCAGGCCCAACACGGTCAACGCCAAGCGCAGCCGCCTAAGGTGGCTCAACCTACTAGTGTACTTGATTGCCACGGGAGCCGCGGCCGTGGCCCTGACCCCATATGCCCGTCCATGGTGGCTGGCCCTTCGAGAAGAAGCTACCCTACAGCCCGAGCTCCCAAATCCCTGGACCTTTTTGCCTCTCGCCCTGCTCGTGGCCTTCAGTGCAATCATCGCGGTTAGCAGGGCCTTGGCCAAAATGCCTCCCGCGAGAGTAGCTGTCATGGTTCTCTATCTTGGCACCTCTGTTGCGTTGATAGGCCATATTCTGTCGCCAACAGTCGCACCTACTCCAAACCCAGCCGTTGCGTATCGAGAAACCGCCAAGGCCCTCGAGTCTCTCGAATCGTTTCTGTCCGAAAAATGGCAGAGCACGGGACGATACCCCATAGACGATAAGCCATTGACCAGAGCCTTGGCGGACCGAACCAGCCCCTGGCGGAGTCACGGAAGACAGCTCCCGTTCCGAATCGTCACCGAAGCCCGGTACGGCCCCCGACTCGAATCGAGACCAGGCGACATGCCGGGCACAATCTATTACTCTGTGCAAGATGACGGGCAACGTTACTGGTTGACAGCTTTGGTCTTGGTTGGTGCCCCAACAGGACGCCTCGCTTTCTTGCACGACGGAGAGGATCAGCCCCTGGTCATTACCCGTGGCGCAGTGCAAGGTCATAACTAAACCACAAACCCCAAACCTCGAGGAAACACCATGCGAATAGCGGCCATTCTCGGATCTGCACTCCTTCTCTTGGCTTCCTGCAGAGCATCCAATGATGCCCAGACACCTGCCGCCGAGCCCGCAATGGAACGAGAGGAGGCATCCTTACCCGCAGCTTCCTCGGACCTGTGGGCACCGCCGGCATCCAATAGAGAGCACCTGGCGGATAGTCTACCCAAGAAGGATGATATGACTATTCCGCCCTACCCCGGGGCTCGCGCGATAGCAATTAGTCCGGCGCACGGGGAGATCTTGTCTCGCCTTGGTGCTTATGCCCCCGATTCTCCAGAAGCGGTTTTTGCCTTCTATCGAGAGAGGCTCGATGATTGGGAGGACAATGGCTCCAACACAATCTGGAAGGGTGAGGCCGCCGACAGAATCAAGGCTGGGGGGTATATGATCCCTACGATAGAGATTCTTCCACCCAGCGAAGCCGAGAAGTCCGTGTGGCCGGAAGCAAAGGCCATGATGACGATTGCCTTTTAGCGGATGGAGAATGGGTGGGCTCTATGCCAAGAGCTTGGCCCGCTCTGCTTCCTCGGGGAGGTTCGCGCGGTAGTAGAGTTCCACCGCCTCGTCCAGCCTACCGCGCCCCTCGGCGCAGCGAGCCGCCGGCTCCCATGCTCGCGCTTCCTCGTATAACCGCTGCGCCTTTTCGAGATCGTTCATCCCCTCCCAAAGCGTGGCGGCCGAGATGAAGTCTCCAGCCCGCTCGAGCCACGTGGCGCGGGCCTTGAAGTCCTCGTGACCTTCAGCCTTCCGTGCCTCCCGGCGCGCCAGCTCGAGCGCCTTGTCCTTGTATCCTCCCTCGACGAAGTATCGATGGGCCTGCTCGGGATGCTTCTCCGCGGCGGTATCGGCCGCAAGATCGAGCTTGCCGGCGGAAGCCAGGATCTTGGCCGCGCCGAGCATATCGTTCTTACCCTTATGGTGCTCCACGAGGCGCTGAAGACAACGATCGTGGCCCTCGGCATCTCCAACCTGCCGATAGGCCTTCATGGCTTTACGAAAGTCGCCCGCCTCCTCCCACGCACGAGCCGCTATGTCGTGCTGGCCATGGCCCTGGTAGAGCCTGGCCAAAGCCGGCCAGTCCTTTCGTTCCGTGAGTACCTTGGCCCACTCGTCCAGTATTCCATGCCGTACCGCTGCTTCCTCCGCCGAGTCCTTGGGCAAGGCATCCAGAGCCTGCACGATGCCCTTCTCGTCACGGAGCTTGACGAGCACCCGAAGACGTCCCTCCCCATCTTGGGCCTCGAGGAAGGCCTCGGCAGCCTCGGCAAGTTCTCCTTCTTCCTCCAGGGTCCTCGCGGCCAGAGCGATCTCACCGGTAGCCCTATGCAAGGCCACCTTTGCTCTCCAGTCCCCACTTTCGTCGAGGAGCGCGGCGGCCGCCTCCTCCAAACCCGCTGTCTGTAGGGCCTTGGAGGCCCGGCGGTTGTCCGAGAGCGCTAGCCAAACCCTGGCAAGCCCTTCCAAGGCCTTGCGTCTAGCGGTCTCTTTCGCCTCGTCCTCTTGAACCTTGCCTTGCCTGCCCACACGCAAGAGCAAGGTGAGAAGCCTTCCTTTGAGATCCTCTCCCAGATCCTCGATCGACCCCGGCTTCAAGGCGACTAGAGCGGCTCGCAGCTTTTCCAGGGGCTCTTTTTGTGCCTCGAAGTCGCCCTTGACCATGGGCCGATCGATGGCGGGGATGAGTTCCTTTACGGCCTCGAGCCTCCGGCCGCGCTCCCAAGCCCCTTTGTCATCCCGCCCGCGACCATCACCGGGCCCCTTCCTTCCACGACCTCGACCTTCGCCGCGCCCCGACCCCTTGCGGCCACGGCCCTCACCTCGGCCCCCGCGACCAGCGCCTCGGCCCTCGCCCCCGCCGGGACCTCGGCCTTCGCCTTGGCCACGACCTCGGCGACCACCTCCTCGGCCCTCTCCATGAGGACCACCA
>SKWY01000219.1 GCA_007128675.1 Deltaproteobacteria bacterium
CGCTACTCTCGAGGTTCCCAATCTGACGGCCTCATCGAGCTCGACGATAACTCATGACCCTGGGGTTACCGACTTCAACCTCATCGTGCCAGGAACCCTGACGATATCGACAGGGGGCTTGATTGACGCTACCGAGCGAGGGCTTCTCGGTGGTCCTCTTGCGGGCTTCGATGGAAGAGGAGCAACAATTGATCCGGTAACCGACGTCGTCGTTGCCGGCTCTCATGCTCACGCCGGTGGGAGTCACGCGGGGCTCGGCGGCGCATACGGTGACAACACGCCAGCGCCGGCCTATGGCGACCCGGATCTGCCGCGACATCCCGGAGGCGGCGGAGGGCAGGGCGAGGAGCCCGAGATCGTAGGAGGCCGTGGGGGCGGAGTGATTCGCATAGAAGCCGGCCACCTCGTACTAAATGGAATCATCGACGCGAGTGGCTCTCCGGGCATGCCAGGCGAGCCAGGCGGCGGCGGCGGGGCCGGAGGATCGGTCGACATCACGGTCGGCGAGTGGTCCGGAGGAAGCACGGGGCGTCTGCTTGCAAAGGGCGGCCTCGGTGGAAGCACCGATGCTGGCGGAGGCTCTGGAGGACTCGTCAGAGTCGAGTATGGCCACAATGCCTTTACTGGGCTCGTCGACGTTAGCGGGGGCGCCGGGAATTCTCCCGGAGACGAGGGAAGCATGGGCGAGTCGAGCCAGGCTCTGGCGCCTACCATCCAGAGCGTGCCTCCCACGACCGCTTCGATGAACGAGAGCTATGTGTACGAGCCCGAGGTCTTTGGTAGCCGTCCCATTACCTGGTCAATCGTCGTCGGGCCGCCGGATGCCGCCATCGACCCGGATACCGGTCGTTTCACGTGGACGCCGCAGGGCGAGGGCGTCGCAAGCGCCGTCATCGAGGCGACCAACTCATATGGCTACGACCGCCAGACAATCAACATAGAGGTTCTCGCGCCGCCGGTGATAGTCAGCACTCCATCGGATACCGCCACTGTTGGTGTTCCTTACGTGTACGGTGATCGTCATGGCCCCGTTGCGGAGGGGAGCGCACCCATGACTTGGAGCGCAACACTCAGCCCGCCCGGCTTTTCCATTGATGAAAGCACCGGCTTCATTCAATGGGTCCCCCAGAGCCAAGGCATCGCCAGTATTTGTGTCCGCGTGGACAACCCCGTGGGAAGCGATGAGCAGTGCTTCCAGGTGACCACGGTGCTCGATGAGGCGCAGGCACCGCAAATAGTCTCGACGCCATCCACCAACGCTCTGGTTGGAGTCCCGTATCACTACAACCAGGATGGACGTGCGGTCGCTACTGGGACCGAGCCGATCTCGTGGATAGCTCTTCTTGCCCCCGAGGGTTTCGCTATCGACCCTACTCAGGGCACCGTTTCCTGGACTCCCGAGTCGGCCGGTGACGAAGGGGTTTGCATCCGCGCTGAAAACAATTTTGGACAAGACGTCCAGTGCTTCGTGGTCCGCGTTACCGAGGATGCCATCCCTCCGAGGATCACTTCGACGCCCAACGAACGTGCCGAGCAAGGGATCCCCTACAGCTACGGACCCGATGGTCGCGTAAGCGCCACGGGTACTCCCCCTCTTTCCTTCTCGGTTTCGACGGGCCCCGAGGGCATGTTCATCGACGGTGATTCTGGCGAGATCACGTGGGTTCCGGATTTGCCCGGCAGTGTCGATGTCGCCATAACGGTCAGCAGCCCTCATGGAGAGGATACCCAGGATTTCACTGTCACCGTGCTGCCTGCTGGAGACGGCTCGCCGCCCGTAATCCTAAGGGAAGCCAACCCGCTGGCGGCCGTGGGTATCTCTTACGCTTACGACGAAGACGGGAGGGCCGAGGCAGCGGGCGATCCTCCAATTACCTGGAGCAAGATCGCGGGGCCGCCGGGCTTTTACATCGAGGAGGTCACCGGACAGATAAGCTGGGTGCCAAGCGATGTAGGCGTCTTCACTATCGCGATAGCCGCCACCAACCCCATTGGAAGAGATGAGTACGAGTTCGAGGTGTCGGTCCATGAGGCCCCGGTTGCGGCTCCAACGGCGGTCATAGCCGCGGACCCCTACAGTGGTCCAGCCCCACTAGAGGTGCATTTCGATGCCTCCAGCAGCTTCTCGCATCCCGACCAGCCCATAGCTCACTACAGGTGGGAGATGGGCGATGGCAGCGCCTACATTCACGGTCCGCAGGCGAGCTACACATTCGATCGCCACGGCAGCTACATCGTTCGTCTTCGTGTCACCGATGTTCTTGGGGCAACCGGGGAGGCTCTGCAAGAGATATCGGTACACCGAGCGGACGGAGAGATACCTCCTCGGGCACGTATAGTCGCGACCGCGACAGAGGGCCGAGAGTCGCTCAGGGTTCATTTCAGCTGCGACTGCGCGCCGGGCAGCAGTCCCATTGCCGGATATCTCTGGGACTTTGGCGACGGTACGCAGTCGGACCAGGCCAGCGTGGAGCGCCTGTTCGGTCCAGGTGGCTATCAGGTTGTTCTAACCGTGATAGACGAGTCCGGCCTCACGGCTACTGACCGACAGTTCATCAGCGTGAGCGAGGGAGAGAACTATCCTCCCGTGGTGGTCGCTCAAGCCCTGCCCGTCTCGGGCACGGCGCCTCTAACCGTTGAGTATAGGGCCAGCTACACGGACATCGACGGCGAGGTTACCGACATCTTATGGACTTTCCACGATGGTTCGACCACCGATGATCTTTCGCCTACGTGGAGATACGACGAGCCGGGAACCTACACCTCGTGGATCACTGTCCATGACGATGCAGGTCTTTCCTCTACTGCCCACGTGGACGTCACCGTCACGAGCGACGATGGACTACTCTCTCCCACGATCTTGTCCATCCCGACGACGACCGCGGAGGTCGACGAGCCTTATCGCTACAGTGAGAGTGGGAGACCTGCGGCTCGTGGCGATAGGCCCCTGCGTTGGAGTCTTGGCAAGCGGATAGGAGATGAGACTGTTGGTGTTCCGGACGGGATGACAATTGATGATGTCACGGGAGAGATTAGCTGGACGCCGTCAAGGAGTCAGGTTGGAGTCGTACCCGTAGTCGTCTCCGCTCAAAATGATGCCGGCGCTGACATGCAGGAATGGAACGTGGAGGTTCGAGGGTTCGTGGCGGCCGAGAAGGGATGTGGCTGCACTAGCGCAGATGGCTCGGGGGCTTTCCTTGCTCCAATGATGCTCTTCGTTCTTGGGCTGGCATTCCTGAAGCGGCGTTTCCGGTCGAGCACTTACGCCGGGTCTCATTCAGGCGTCGGCGGCCCGGAGTGTCGAGCCGCTTGAGATTGGCCAGCCACCGGAGGCGGCTTCAGTTTTTGGGGTCCTTACTCGAATCTGTTGCAATCCCAGGAGGAATGCTCTAAATGGTTTGGCCCGCATAGCGGGGCGTAGCGCAGCCTGGTAGCGCACCTGCCTTGGGCGCAGGTAGTCGGAGGTTCAAATCCTCTCGCCCCGACAATAAGCGGCGGACCAGGCGCCAGTAGCTCAGTCGGATAGAGCAGCGGCCTTCTAAGCCGCGGGTCGGGGGTTCGATTCCCTCCTGGCGCGCAAGGTTCGCAAGGCCGAGAAAACCGAATATGGTGACCATAGCTCAATAGGTTAGAGCGCTGGACTGTGACTCCAGAGGTTGAGGGTTCGATTCCCTTTGGTCACCCACCTGTATTATGGGGGCGTAGCTCAATCAGGCAGAGCAATGGACTCTTAATCCATAGGTTGAAGGTTCGATTCCTTCCGCCCTCATTGAAGTTACAGACTTCGAGAAGACGTAGTGTCCGCGCTGAGCCCGCAGCGGGAGAGAGCCCATCAACTGTGCTCTTCTTGGTCCTGGGATAGGTCCTCCAAGCTTGGTGCACGGGCAATGGGCTCGCCGCGCCGTGCGCTGCGCTTCGCCGCCGCCTGGTTGCTCTGATCTCTGGCTCTTCTTGAATCCACCTCAAGCGACCTCTCCCGAGCCGCTCGAAGGCACTACCTCTAGGAAGAATCCCATTCCCCAACTCTTCGACGGCTTTTTCGCCTCAATGATGAGCCTAATGGTCAAGAGTTGGGGTTAGGCACATACGAGATACATAGTTGGATATCCAACTATCCTGGGTGTGACGTGGAGGGCGATAGCATCGCGGACCGAAGAGCACCCTATGCTATCGTCAACGCCAATCGCAGGTAGCTTCGTACTCCTCGCACGAGGCGGGCTCTTCGTGCTCTGCAAGGATA
>SKWY01000305.1 GCA_007128675.1 Deltaproteobacteria bacterium
CGATGATGCCGTACTTGAGCAGACCGCAGATGGTGGACAAGCCAACGATTATGAAGACGGGGCCGTTCTTGATGGTGCTCCACTCGAGTGTGGCCCCGTCCGTTCGCGTCGTCAGAGGGATGAACGCGCCGTCGGCCTCCGCCATGAGGCCCGCTCGCCGCGCGAGCCAAGGATCGACTCCCAGCTCCTGAAGATCGAAAGAGACGTCAACGGGGCGGCGCAGGCGATCGCCGGGCTCCATGCCCGCGTCGAACTCGAGTGCCGCGACGACGAGGATCCCTTCTTCATCGAGGCGCTCGCTCGCCGCCTCGGCAAGTCGCCGCGGCAGGGGCCGGAAACGAAGCTCCCTAGGCCGGTCGAGCGCCCCGGCGGGGGCCGTGACTCTAACGCCGGGCATTGGACGCTGGTCCACTCTAGGAGACTCGAAATCCGCGTATGAATTCTCGAGAGCCTCCAAGGAGTAGCCGGTCTCGGCAATCTCGGGGCGGCGCTCGTGCCCATCGCCCTCCGGCCAGAACAACAGGAGCAGCACGCCTCCGCCCAGGACGAACAACATGAAAAAAGCAGCTAGGCCCCCGATTATCCAAACGACAGGGCCCAGGCCTCGGCGGGCGGCCGGCGGCTGAGGCCGCATCGATCCATGGGAAGGCGGTGACCCGTAGCCATATGCCGTTCCCTGCCGAGGCACGGGCGAACCGGACATCCCACTTTCGGCCGCCGGGTATGAGCCGGGCGAGCCTTGAGCGGGGGCAGGGCCGTCTTGGGAAGGCGCGGAGACGCTCTGCGGAGACTCAGGGCCGCCTTGGGAGGGCGCGAGTGCGCCTGCCGCTGAGGTCCCGGCCGCCTCGCTTGGAGGAGCCGTTACGTCGGCGGAGGGAGGGTGCTCCTTGCGCAGTAGCCCCTCGGGTTCGATACCTCTCTCGTCAACGGCGCCATCCCCTCTTTCGGCGGGACCCACGGGAGCGGCGCAGCTGGAGCAGGTGCTGTCCCCTGGCGCGAGAGAGGTCCCGCAGTAGTCGCAAGAGATCGCCTTTGACCGCGCGACCTGCGCCTCGAGCGCCCCTCCGCAGAAGCGGCAGAACCTCACTCCCTCACGCCCAGGGATTACGACCTGGCATCTAGTACACTTGAGACTGGTCTCTGTCATGACATGCGCTCGAGATTGGAGCGCAGTATATCACGACCTTTCGACCCGGCGCCCGCGATGACAAGGAACCCAATCGGCACGACGGCCTAACAGACGAAGCGCCGACGAACACTGGATCACCCCGACTTGCGTGAGCGTCTTCATCGATGGGCTCCTTCCTTTTTCGGCTCCACCGGTGAACATGATAGGCCTAGACTTCTACGCACATTCATTCGAACACCAAAGCGGGCATCCCAATTACTGCGCCACAAATGCGGTCTCGAGAATAGCCAGGCCAGGCCGGCTGATGTTCTCACAACCCGATCCCAAGTCCGAGGCTCCAAACGAACTCGCCAAAAAACTCCGCGGGCGTAAGGAGATTCACCTCGGGAAAAAGGTGGAACGAGGAGAACTGAATTCTTGCTCCCAATGACCCACCCAGCAATAGTAATGACTCCGTGAAGCCCTCCTCATTGCTCATGTAGCGGGCCACCTTCACTCCTGTCGTGAACGTAAACGTGTCGGCAACCGGAATGTCTCCAAGAACATACAGGCCTGGAGTGAGAATCGAGCCAGCCGTATCTAGGCCGTCAACCGAGAGGAAGGTCAGCATGGCGACGGTCAAGTTTGGGTTGACTGACAAGACAAATTCATCGGTCTCTACGACCATGTAATTCAAATCGAAGTTCGTCCCGAAATGACCGGCGGCGATGCCAATGTCCATCTTTTCGCTGATCCCTTTGCGAGCAAAGAGCATCGGATGTGTCACGAATGCACCCTCTTCGTCAGGGACACCCAAGACCTCCATGGCCAGCCCGATCTCGGTGGTTCCCGGCTCGATGAATCGAGCTGTATGATAGGACGACAAACTGAAGCACCCCGTGACGGCCAGAGCACCCAACAACGAGAGTGATACGACATGTGGTGCGAAATTGAATTTCATAGTTCTCTCCTCGAGGAATTCAAAACTCATTTCAGTATCAAAAAACGCTTCGCATCAAGCAGAAGCCCACAGCAGCTATCCCTGTCCGTATTCGAGTAAGACTGCCGCAACAATGAGCTTTTGAATAGGTGTATGTGGTCGATTGGCGCCAAGCCCATCGGAAAGAAGCGTATAGGCAACCTACGGTCGAGATTGATGGAGCAGAATCTCTTCTTACTCGCCTTCTCCGAGTCTGCGAACCTCCACCGGGAAATCGTGGCGCGACAGATCGTCGGTGCCCACTTCGCCAAAATGGTTGTAACCCCAGCACCAAAGGCGCTGCTCTCGGTCAAGGCCGCACGTGTGATGCCTGCTCGTCGAGACCTGCAGCCAACCGGCGTGTCCACCAGCAAACTCTGTTGGCACAGAAGTGCTGACGATCGTTCCGTCACCAAGCGGCACGCTGTAGCCCCAACCCCAAAGCGTATCACCAGTTCCAATTGCGTAGGTTCTACTCCAGCCGGTCGATACTCCGGACCAAATGACGTCTTCGCCATGGACGACGACTGGCGTAGAATGATCCTCCGTGTCTGCGTTACCGAGTTCGCCGCTGTCACCGCTACCCCAACACCAGAGACTGCCAACGTCAGAAGGATGATTACCTTCGATTTGCACGGCGCACGCATGGGTCAGCCCGACGGAAAGGTGCATCCAATGGGAGCCGGAAGACATTTGTACTGGCTGAAGGTTGTTCTCCGCGTCTTCGTTGGCAAACGGACGCCCCCAGCAGTAAAGAGTTCCGCCGATACCAGAGCCTTCAGCTCTCACCCCGCACGTTCTTGCATGACCCGCCGATACCTCCAGCCAGTCCTCGTGCCCACCTGTTACCATGGCGGGAACGGGGTGCGACTCGTCGGAGCCCGTGCCACACGAGCCGCTGCTGTTCGCACCCCAGCACCAAAGGGTACCGCCTTCTCCATTGGCCTCGCCCCGTATCGCACAGGTGTGATAGGAGCCAGGTGACACGTCCAACCAATCCGAGTGACCTCCGTCCACCTCCACCGGGATGTACTGGTTGTTCGTAGAGCCTTCGCCAAGCCTGCCACCAGAGCCCCAGCACCAAAGCGTCCCTCCCCCCTCGTCGGACGGCCCACGAATGGCACAGTTGTGGTAGTTGCCGGCTGCCACCATGCGCCAGTCGGTGTGGTTTCCGTGAACCTCCACCGGCCGGGTCTGGTTCTCCCAGCTTTCAATGCCAAGCTGGGCAATTCCGTTTTCCCCCCAGCACCATAGACGCTGCTGCGCGTCTATGGCGCAGGTGTGGTTACGGCCCGTTGAGACCTGAACCCAGGGAGAGTGAAGCTCTGCTTCGCTTGTATCTATCACGCGCCCATCTTGAATATGGGTTGTAACGGCGACCATCGGCGTCTCTCCACCTGACGAGGTGACGTGGATGTTGGAGATCACTACCGTGACGCTGGTGCCCGATGGGATCCATTCTCCGCCGATTCGCGCAATTCGGACCTTCGAATCGGGTGCGGCTGCCAGCTGGAAAGCCCCGTTCGCACCCGCTACATCCTCGA
Source organism: Deltaproteobacteria bacterium (assembly GCA_007128675.1). GTDB lineage: Bacteria > Myxococcota > Myxococcia > SLRQ01 > SLRQ01 > SKWY01. The sequence goes on from SKWY01000305.1 coordinate 3,632, forward strand.
GTTCTGCAGCCGTTGTTTCGTATCCATTAGGCAGATGTATCTCGATCATCCCGTCCGGTGGAAGGTGGCTGCCCACCTCGAATCTGACATCGATCGAGCCTGTCTCTCCGGAAACGACGATCCACTGTGCTGAAAGGTTGGCGAACTCTCCCGGCAAAACCTCGATTGGATCCGACAGGCCATCGATAGTCCCCGAGGCCGCTCTAATAAGGTGCGCATCGTCGGCCGCCGAGAATGAGATGCTTTCGGGCAACATCACCGTTCCTTCGTCGCTTGCCTGGATCTCGATACGTTCTGGGCTCGTGCCCCAAGGGTCGGAAAAAAGCAGGACGTCGACCTCTCCAGTCCATCCGGTCGAGACGTTGCCATGTGAATCGATTATCGAGAGGGTTGCATCAATCAACTGGCCAGGCAGTAGACCAGAAGAGGGTTCCACCATCACCGATATGGTGCTTGCCTCGCCAGATGGACACTCACCATCCTCGCAATCCAGCGGGTAGCACGTGCCTCGTACGCATTCGCTGTCTTCATCGCAGGTAACGTCATAGCAAGACACGTCGACGCACCGCGTCCCGTCCTCATCGCACACCTCTCCCTCACC
>SKWY01000352.1 GCA_007128675.1 Deltaproteobacteria bacterium
CGCGGATTGCCTTGTCGATCTGGCCCTTTTGAACGTCCTTCTGTGCGTTCTGGACGATCTTGTTCTTATCCATGGACGCCACGCGCCGTTCGCAGGCCAGGGACACACACGGACGGCACCCTTTCGGATACGGTCGCGAGCACGAGGCCGGACAGTGGCCGGTAGTTCAAGAGTAGTGTTTCCGGTTAGTTACAAAACTGACGGGCAAGCTAGTTGTTTGCCGCCAAGAAGGTCCACCGTACTGGGCGAAGTGGGTTCCAGTCAAGAGTTACGCGGCTTTCTTGAGCACAGGTGTATGCCCCAAATGGCCCAGACGCAAATGGAATGAACTAAAGGGGTTGGGGCCAAGCCAACGGGCCGGAATCCTAGCACTGATGGGGCAGTCACCAAAGAGAGACCCGGCAAAATCAGCCCACTGTTTACCCCTAGCACAAATTACTGAGCCACGCGCTCCAGATACGCTCCGCTGCGAGTGTCGATCTTGAGGATGTCCCCCTCGTTGATGAACAACGGTACATTTACGGAGTAGCCGGTCTCGAGGGTCGCGGGCTTCGTGGCTCCAGAGACCGTATCCCCCTTCATGCCGGGATCGCACTGCGTGACGACAAGCTCTACTGTATTGGGCAGATCGATCCCGATTACTCTGCCCTCGAAGAACAAGACCGATGCCTCGATGTTCTCCTTGAGGAAGTTCACGGCTTCTCCAAGAGCCTCCTTGGTGATGAAGGTCTGCTCGTAGCTGCTCGTATCCATGAAGTAGTACTCATCGCCATCGGCGTAGAGAAACTGCATGCTCTTCTCGATGAGGTCGGGTTTCTCGAACTTCTCGCCGGACCGAAAGTTCTTTTCGTTCACGTTGCCCGAAATGAGATTACGATACTTGGTCCGCACGAAAGCCCCTCCCTTACCGGGCTTTACGTGTTGAAAGTCGATAATGATGCAAGGCTGCCCGTCGATCATTAGTTTCAGGCTCTTTCGAAAATCTGTTGTGGAGAGCATATGGAACCTCTATCGGAGTTGTTCTCGGGCAAGAGCCATGACTGCTTCGAACCCAAGATCGTAGGATAAGGGACCAAGCCCGCTGACGACACCTGATGCCGCCTTGGCCGTGAGCAAACGCTCACGGGTGGGCTCGCGTCCATGGACGTTGGAGAGATGAACTTCGATCACGGGCACACCTTGTCGCACCACATCCTCGATGGCGTCTGCAAGAGCAAGGCTCGTATGAGCATATGCCCCTGGGTTTAGCAGCACACCGGCCATCCTCTGCTTGTCTTCTCCGAAGGCCGCCTGCTGTATCCAAGAGATGAGCTCGCCTTCACAGTTGGACTGTCTCGACTCCAATGTGGCTCCGTGCCTCTTTGCAGAATCGAGCAAACGAGCGTCGATCTCCTGCAAAGTGGCCTTCCCATAATTCGCTACGTCACGATGACCGAGAAGATTGAGGTTTGGGCCATGAAGAACGAGTAGCTTCAAGGAAGACCTCCGCAAACAAGCAACGAGGCTCGCTTCAGAGCTCGCCGGCGAGCTTGGGCGCACTCACTCGAAGCATGTAGCGAGCCTTGCCGTAGTTCGCGCCTGGCGCTATCGCGAGCACAGCAAAGTATTCGTCGGAAAGCAGTCGGGTGATGGTGATCAGTTTCTCGGTGTTGACTGAAAGCTCCGTAACCGCACCGGATTGGAGGACCTCCGCCGCTTGCCTGAGCTGATTCAGGATCGCCGAGTACTCTATCAGCATTGTTTGGATGTCCAGCTCGGATGCCGAACCTTCCGCCGCCGATTCGACGGTATCTACGGCGATTCCGTCAAATCCCATCACGCTTGCGGCCACGGCGCCTTCGACGCCCTGCATCATGCTCTCAAGGTGCTCTCGGAAACCCATGGCGTCTCCCGTTCATTATCGTAATTGCGCATCCGGCATAGCACCGAACGCACAGCAAGGACCAAGGGCTTCTAGCCAGCCAACTTACTAAAGTCAAGGCAACAGGGACCTGATTCCCCGCCATCTCCCGAGGCAGCAGGCAAAGAATGGCTAAGCATATGGATCTTTTGGAATGATACGAAGAGATGGCGTGCCAACTAGGCTGCTCCGGTACGTCGTAGGAAAGTATGCTCTCTTCTCCATGTGCGGGCGGGAGCGCGGGACCGAGATCTGATTGTCGCTGCAATCAACAACCTCTTCTCCATGTGCGGGCGGGAGCGCGAACATGGCGAGAGCGGGCACCGTGGACAGCGGCGCTGAGGATCGCGTCATGTGTCTTTGTGGGGGCCTTGCGTGACGCACACGTTGATGCGTACGGGGACGCCCCGTGCGCCCAGCTTGCGCCTCCACGAGATGCTCTTCGCAAACTCAAGGGGCGACGGCCTTCACACCCCCAGCTTGCGCCTCCACGAGCCGCCGTCGCAAACGCGAAGAAGAACGCCCATCCCACATCACCTGCACACCATGGTTCGCCCGCGAAATGCCATCCAATGAGCACAGGTCGCTTCCTTGGACCTGGCCGCAAGCACCCAGCTCGGGTAGCCCCGAATCTTACTTCGCGTGGAAGCGGAACAAAGAAATCCGCTAATCGGTCCTACTGCCGATAGCAGTCACACCGACCGTCGTCACAGATGCCGCTCTGGAACCCAATCGTTATGGGAAACTCGATAGTGCCCGTGGAGATCGATCTTCCGGCGTTCGTATGGCCCTCGAGGTAGAACTTGGCAATAATCGTCTCCGTGCTGCCGGATGATGGAACTACCGCCGTCTGGATGGCCCTGCCACGGAAGTCGGGCATCAGAGTCAAGGGTAGAACTACGGAGCCACCGTCGGACGAAATGACGCCGGTGAAGTTGACCACGGTCTCGAAGCCATCGAGGGCATTGGTCACGCTATCTCTTCCGGGAAGGCCGGAGTACTCGACGACCATTCGCTCTAGGGTGAAGTTGTTCGTGTTGAGGCGACCTACGTCCGTGTCGTTTCGCGGAAGATTGTTTCGAACCTCGAAGGGCTGAACGTACGTGTAGAAGTCATCCTCGAAGTCGATCCAGCCTTGTGGAAGCTGAAGTTCGTCGCCGGGAGATGGTACCGCGCACATCACCATCACCTCGTCGTCAATCTCGACGAAGTCCAATTCGAAAGGCTTGGCTCCAAGCACCTCGATGGAAACGTAGTTGTCGACGCAGCCCGCGAGCAACAAAACGCCAGCGCACCCGATTACCTTCAATGCCTTCATGTTGAGGCTCCTCTTCTGGATGACCGCATGTGAAATTCTATCTCATTTACCGAAAGAGGAACACTTTTTGCTCCTCCTCCGGCTATCGGCACCACGAAACCAATCTTCGCTCCCTCGCACTTCTTGTCGAACATGACACGAGAGAGCACCCCTGACGACAAGAGCGGGGAGACATCGGAAGGAAGCCCGAAGCCTGCAAGCAGTCGCCCCAGTCGCTGCTCGAGGTCCTCCGGCGATGAGCCAATCGAGGCTCCAACCCGTGCAGCCCCCATCAGTCCGAGCCCTACAGCCTCCCCATGGGTCCATTGGTCGTAGTCCCCTCCCGCCTCGAGAGCATGACCAAGGGTATGACCAAGGTTCAGCAACCGCCTCGAGCCCGTAAGGTCCAAGGGATCCCTGCAAACGAGATCTGCCTTCAAGGAAACGCATCGCTTCACTACGTCCCGCAAGGTGTCCATGTCCCGCTCTACGAGTTGGTCGGCCTCTTTCTCCAAACAGCTAAGAAGCGACCAGCCCCGTTCCAAGAGAGCAACCTTTACCATCTCGGCTAGACCCGAAAGAAACTCGCGATTTCCCAATGAATGGAGTGTATCTAACGGAGCGCAGGTCAATACTGGCTGGTGGAAGCTACCAATGAGGTTCTTGCCAACGGAATGATTGACTCCCGTCTTACCGCCTATCGAAGAGTCGATCATGGCCAAGAGGGTCGTCGGAACCTGGATCACAGGACAGCCCCTGTGCAGGATTGCTCCGACGAAGCCCGCCACATCTCCAGTCACTCCTCCTCCCAAGGCCACAATCGGCCCGCCGCGCTGATGCCCTGAAGACAAGATGCCGTCAATGAGTCTTCCGACGGTCTCGAGGTTCTTTTGGCTCTCACCTGGCCTGAAAGTTTCGAGGCGCACGCAATAGCCGGCGGCCCGCAGGCTTTCGGTGGCCGTCTCTCCGTACACCTCAAGGACATTATCATCACAGATGAGAGCGCATCGCCTCGCCGCCCCATCGGGGGGCAGCCGCCGCGCCACATCCTCACCAAGCTCGCGAAGGCTATCTCTTAGCCAGAAGCAGTGAGATTTCGAGCCAAGCCGGAGGTGCACAGATCGCTGCAAGGCATCGAGCACGGCCTCTCTGGCTGCGTTCACTACACCGCCGAGATCGCGACTCGCATCGATGTGGATATCACATCGACGGAACCAAGCCTCTCTTTCAAGCAAAATGGCATGAAGGCGCTCTTCCCTGTCCCCTGCCTCTCGAGCGCCGGCGAGCAATGGTCGGCCCTTTTCCGTGACACGCCGCGAGAGGATCCGAGGCGGCACGGAAAGAAAGACCGTCAGCGCCCCAGCGGCCCGAATCGACCGCCAGGCCGCCGGATCACACAGCGTTCCGCCTCCAGCAGCGATGACGGCAGAGCCATGCTCGAGCACCTCCTCGAGCATCTCGAACTCCAGATCGCGAAACCTGGACTCACCGAGTTCTGAGAAGATGAGCGAAACCGAACGTCCCGCCTTCTTCTCGATCAGGGAGTCTATGTCGCGCACTGGAAGGTCGATGCATCGAGCCAAGAGAGGCGCGACACTGGATTTCCCAGCGCCCATCAGTCCGGTAAGGACAATAGGACGGCTGTATCGTGGTGCTATGTAGTTCAATCAAAGAGCAATGGGCAAAAAGCCCGTTTCGTACTTCTCGAATCGTTTGGTCTAGTTCAGGGTCGTTGGAAGCCCTTCCTGACGATTGATGATCCGCGGCGTTATGAACACGAGCAGCTCCGTTCTCTCGTCCCGGACGATTCGCTTCTTGAAGAGCCAGCCAACAACGGGAATACGTCCCAAGCCAGGTACGGAAGCAAAGGTCTCGGAGTTGCTCCTGGTGTAGATACCGCCAATAACCATGGTCTCACCATCACGCACCATGACGTTCGTCGTGGCTTCCTTCTGCGAGATGGAGGGCTGACCACCCGCGCCCGTGACATCGGGATGCGGCTGGTTGTTCGTAACCTGCACGTTCATGAGAATCGAGCCATCGGCGGTGACATGAGGTGTGACGTTCAGCTGTAGCTGAGCCTGCATGAATACGGTGTTGGTGCCCGCCGCCGAAACCTGGCTGTATGGAATCGAGAGGCCCTGGCTGATGGTTGCCTGCTGATTGTCGAGCGTCTGAATTCGAGGCGAGGAGATCGTCTTGATGACGCCTTCCTGCTCCATTGCCGAAAGCCGAAGGTTCAGGTTCGCGATTCCTCCAGCCGAACCGAACACGAAGCCGAGACCACCACCGCTACCCATTCCTATTGGGGCGGGCATGTTCACGGCGAAGTTGGGGTTTGGCGAGGTACCGGCCGTTGGGGCCCTGCCATCATCGGCCGCGCCGCCCATGGATACTATGTTCGGGAAAGCAAGACCCGTCGGATTACCGGTGGCCTGGGAGAACGTGATGTTGCCGCCCCACTGAACCCCGATGTCGCGGGCGAAGTTCACGTTGGCCTCGACGATTCGGCTCTCTATGAGGACCTGCGGGGTCTCGGTATCCAACCTTCTAACGAGCTGTTCGACCCTTACCAGAGCATCGACAATATCCTTGACGATGAGTGAGTTGGTCCGTGCATCCACCGTCACCGTTCCACGCTCGGTGAGCACGTCGCTCGCCTTGGAGGCCATGTCGCTGGCCGTAGCGAAGTTGACGGGGATGAGCCTTACGCGAAGCGGCTCCAAAGCCACGCGGGCCTCCGCAGCCTCTCGACGTGCTCTCCTTTCGGCGGCGAGCCTCTCGGCGGGCGCCACGCGAATGATGTTGCCCTCCTCCTCCTTGTCCAGTCCCTTCGCTCGAAGCACGAGATCCAAGGCTTGGTCCCATGGAACATTGCGAAGACGGAGGGTCACGCGGCCGGAGACGTCATCGGCCACGACGAGATTCTTTCGGCTCACCTCCGTGATGAGGCGAAGAACGTTGTGGATGTCCACGTCGCGAAGCTCGATCGTAATGCGACGACCCGTATACCGACGGGCCTGGCGTTCACCATCGGAGGTGACATGCTGGGCGCCCTCTGTAGCAAGCCCGGCGGCGGTAATCACGGGGATGTCCTCGTCGGTCTCGTCACCCTCGTAGGCGCCGACCGACGAAATGCTCACGTGGCCTTCATTGGAGTCACTAGCCGCCGTGGTGGGGCTCAACGCAAACTCCCAAACTAGGCCATTGTCACTGGGACTGACCCGAGTCTCGACGGACCGAGACAAGCTGGCCACAACCTTCACCTTGCTCGACTCACCCCGTTCCTTGAAGACCGAGATCGCCCTCACCTCTCCACCAAAGTGACTGGCATCGAAGGTGCGCTCGAGATCCTCGTGCACAGTGGCCCCTTCTATGGCGAGAACGGCCGTTCGACTGTCAGGACGCTCGAGCTCATACCGAACGGAGCCGGCATCATCGAGATCGACCTGGACCCGGCCAGTCTCGCCCAAACGGGTGTAGGTGACGCCGCGAATGCTCGCTCTCGCCTCGGTCTTGCTGGCCGCCTTGGGCGTCGTCCTTGCTGGTGTGGAACCCGTGGAGACTACCTCGCTCCGCTGCTCCGACGCCTCTCCGACCTCCAAGAGAATCCCCCGATCGTTGCGGCGCATGTCATAGCGAGGCATCGTAGTACCCCGGGCGTCCACGACGACACGAATCATGTCCTCGTGCTCGCCAATGCGAACATCCTTGACGGGACTACGAGCCGAAAGTCCGCGGGTATCAGCCCTACGAGGCGCCTGTGTAATTCCGTGGAAGTCCAGGGCCAAACGCGGCGGGTTCGAAAGCTCCAGCAGCTCTATCTCTCTTGGAGCACCGTCCGTAACGATGGAGATTCGCACCATTCCCGCGCTATCGCTCGCCCTCACGGCCTTGACCCGCTCTCCGGCCCTTTCGGCCTCATCGAGTCTGTCGATCTTACGAGCCACGACACCCTCAGGCAGGTCATTGGAACTCGCGGCAGTCTCCACGCGGCGCAGCATCTTTGGAGGAGCATCCTTGGGCCGAGCCTCAGGCGATGCCTCATCTGCCGTGCTATCGGTCACCGGCTCAACGGGCTGGGCGTTTGCCATCACCGGGGCCGGCTCGGCAACCTGCTTCTCGGCCACCACGCCTTCGCCAACGGGCGCAAGACCGTCGGGAATCGCCACCGATACGACGACCCCTTCATCTCTACCGCGAACGTCATACTGTGCGTCCTGCTCCAAAACGACCATCACCCTGCCCATTCGAGCACCGTCGTTCTCGAAAGAGGTCGTGATGACCGCCTTCACATTGCCCCGGTTCACCTCGAGGAGGCGATCGACACCGGATACGTCCGTTCGAGACATGTCGACCACGAGCCGGGGCGGCTCCTCCAATTTGAAAACAGTGAAAGTCGGCTCGCGAGTACCCTCTATGAGGATGCGTGTCTCGTCTGCAGACTCCTCGACGGCAACAGAGCCAACGACGTTCATGTCGGCAGCCGAAGCAAACGCGGGTACCATCAACCCGGCTACGGCCAAGAGCAGAAACGCCCAGCCAACACGCATGCCATGCTCGACCGAATGGTCCGAACCGCGAAGCGGGCAAGCTTGGGGTGTGCACATGCTGGTCATCTACCCTCTCCCTGTGTGGGGACGCCGCCGAACCGTGCCGGGGCGCATTTCGATTTCATCTTAAGAATCGTCACTTGATTACCCAAAACACTCATTGAAGCTGCTGGCGCATCTGAGCCTCGAACCGAGCCTCACGCTCATCCTTTGGAAGACAACGCTCCTGCTGGACCGACATCGGGGTGCCCGACGCATCACGCATCTGCTCGGTAATGACCAAGCATTCACGGCGAATGGCCGTCACCCGCCCCCAGTTGCGTCCCATTAGTACTCCTCGGCGCACTATGTGGCCGTGGCCATCCGGATCAATCACCATGGCCATCGGATCGGCTGTCGCCGAGATGATGGCTTGCACTCGAAGCTGATCCAGATCGAAACGCTGAAGCGGAGTGAGCCTCTCCTGTCGCTCCCTGCCTAAAATGTCCATCGCTACCAGGTCTTGGAAAGGGCTCCTGAAGGGGTCACGCTTCCCTATTGGCGAGTAGACATACTCATGCGTCGGCTCCTCGTCTTCGTACTCGTCCTCATCGGTCAAATCGAACTCCTCGAGCTCGATCACCTCTTCCTCGTCATCGACCTCCTCGGCTGGAGGCGGCGCGATTGGCTCCGGACTCGGTGGAGGCGCCGAGGGTTCGTCCGAGCACGCCAACAACATCGAGACGAAAAGGACGAGTGCGCAAGCAATCATCAGCCTGTCATCTCGTGAGGGCTGCCTCATCGACCCCTCCCATCATCGCTTCCAGAGGCATCACCTGTTCCCGTCCTCCCGGCCTCCTCGGAGAACCTGAAGGTGGTGGCTAGATACGAGGCCTGCAAGACTATCTTCTCGGCCTCGACCCGTGGGCTGCCTATCTGGATGTTGGTAACGTTCACGATGCGCCTCAGCTTGCTTATCATGTCCAAGAAGACAGCTATCTCATGGTAGGTCCCGGAAACTTGCATCCTCACCGGGATCCGATAGTAGAACGTGTCCTCCCTCGTCTCCGGCTGGGGGGTGATATTGGACAGCTCCAACCCCGCCTTGTCCGCGATCTCGGCTAGCTGGGCGATCAGATCGTCCATGCGAGTCTCGGCAGGCATCTCCGTGAGGGCATCCTCGAGTCGCTGCTCCAGCTCCTCCATCTCCCGGTTGTACTGATTGAGATTGTTCGCAATAGCCTGCCTCTCGATGAGCGTGTTCCGCTCACGGGCCAAGGTTCGCTCCTCGCTGGCAATGCTATCCTTCGTCGGCTTCACGAACTGAAAGAAGGTCAACGCGGTGATCGCGCCAACCAGCACCGCCAGTATCACGACCTTGGTCGTCATCGGCAGCTTGACAATTTTGGTGATGATTTCGTCCATGGGCGCCTTCCGAAAAAAAGCCTTGCTTACGTGGCGTAGACCACCTGACCTTGAATGCTGAAACGCACGTACTTCTCGTCAGTGCCGCGTGTTTGAAGCGAAGCGGAACGAAGCTGCACGTTCCTGAAGTATGGAGATTCGTTGAGCGCGCTTATGAAAGCTGCGAGATCCTCATGGCGGGCCGCATTGCCATCCATGGTCAGGCTCAAACCGGACTCGGTGAAGCGCTCTACCCAAACCTCGGTGGGGATCAGCATCGCCAAGGAATCCATCATCATGACGGGGCCAGTCTTCCCCGCGCGTAGCTCATCGAGAACCTCGAGCTTCTGATTGACCTGCTTCTTTCGCTCCTCAATGTCCTTGACCTGACCAATGATCTCTTCGAGATCCCGAATCTCCCTCTGAACTTCCCGCACCTGATTCTGGAGGCGTTCGAGTTCCTTCTGCTGACTGCCCTGCCAGGCGTAGTTCGCGCCGCCGGCCGCGAGGACCACGAGCACGCCAAGAAAGATTTGAATCTTGCCGAGCTCGCGTTTCGCGGCTGCTCTTACGGGAAGTAGGTTGATGCGAATCATCGACTATCCTCGCCAGCCATTCCAGCAGGTACAAGAATCATCAGCGCTCCATCGTCTTTCTTAGCCCGAGGCCGACCACCACACCCCACATAGGCGTGGCCTGATGAATGAAGTTGGGGTCTACTCGCCGCTCGTCCACCTCTATGCCCTTGAAGGGGTTCATCAGCTCTACTGGAACCCCAGCTCGATTCTCAATCGCCTTGAACAGCGCGGGCACACTCGCCGAACCACCCGACAGGTAGATCCGGCTGAAGTTTGCATCGGCGCTCGTCGCGGCGAAGAAATCCAAAGAACGCTGAATCTCGCCGGCCATCGGATCGGAGACCTGCTGTATGACGCGCTCTATCTCCTGTGGCACGACAGAATCAGCATCCGCTCCAACCTCGCCGCCGAGCTTGAGGGCCTCGGCTTCATCATAGGAGACATTGAGCTGCTTCTGAATGTCCTCGGTGAACTGATTGCCGCCCATTGCAACATCGCGAGTGAAGACGCTGACGCCACTCGAAATGACGTTGATGTTGATGACGGATGCACCAATGTTGATGAGAACGATGGTGTCGTCCTCGGGCAGCCCATAGGATGTCTCGAAAGCATTTTGCACCGCGAAGGCGTCGACGTCGACTACCTGCGGCGTCAGACCCGCCTCGCTTATCACCGAGGTGTAATCGCTTATCATGTCCTTCTTGGCCGCAACGAGAAGGACATCCATCTGACCAGACTCGTTCTCCTGGCGCAGTATGTCCACGTCGATATTGACTTCGCTCATGTCGAACGGGATGTACTGCTCGGCCTCCCACTGCATGCTGTCTTCGAGATCCTCGCGCGTCATCGGAGGCATGCCGATCTTCTTGATGATCACGGAGTGACCCGAGATGGAGGTGGCCACCTCTCGTCCTCTCTTGATTCCCTGAGCGGCCATCAGCTCCTGGATTGCGTCGACGATTGCCGGCGCATTCATGAGCGCACCATCGACGATGGCTTCCGGAGGCACCGGGGCGACCCCCAAGTTATGGAGGCTGTATCCGCGCTTGCTCTCCTTGAGCTGGATCATCTTGATGCAGCTCGACCCTATGTCCAGCCCCACCACCAGCTTGTTACGCGCCATTTGTCGACCTTTTCATTGCGGATGCGTTGTTGAAAGACATGCCTGCCGCCGGCAAGACTGCCACGATTTGATCGCGACTATAGCATGACCCGGACTTAGAGCAAGAAACCCGACCACAAGGAAATGTTCCTATGAGTCCGGGGGCTTGCTTGGCCCCCTCTTCACCTTTGCAGCGACGCCGCCGAGAGGTCGAGCCGACGATGATCACTTTGGCTCGCCACCGCCATCTTGATCGCCCCTTGGTTCGCCCGGGCTCGGGACATCCTCCGAAGGAGCAGACTCAGGTTCTGGGCCGTCCGTTCGCCGCCTCCTCGGAGCTCGTCCACGAGTTTCGCCAGGCTCCTCTGGCCCAGAAGCAGCACCCACTCCCTGCTCTCTGAAGGAAAGCTGCTCTTGCACCACTCCCTCCGATCCTTCTTCGGGAAAGACTTTGTGCCTTTCGGAGAGCTTGTAACCAAGAGCCAGGATAATCTTCCGCCGGGTGTCCATACGGCTCGGCTTACCCGCCTCTACGCGGTCGATCGTAAGCGGAGAGAGCCCGGCCTTTCGCGCCAGCTCGGCCTTGCTCATCAGCTGCGCCTCGCGCAGCTTTCTGACTTGATTCTTCTGATCGGCCATGTCTCGTATGACGATTGCTCGATCTTTGTGCTGGCGCGGGCACGTTGCGGCTGCCAGTGCCGCCTCGGATCAAGTGATCGATTCACTGATGATGATAGGGGGCACTATGGAGCAGTGTCAAGGAGGAATTTGGTCTAATTATACTTAATTGTGTTAAAAAAGGTGCGAAGTTCTAGCCGTTTAGGGCTCTTGGGAAACCCGTACCGCCGTCTTGAGTCCGAAAGCTCACTCTCTACAGGTCGCGAAAGCGAAGCCAACGAGGTGCTTGTCCGGCAGACATGAGAGAGCCTGTTGGGAGCAGGGTCTTTGGCCACTAAGCCCGGGAACTGACCACGCATCAGCTCGGGATCTTCGCTCATGATTCACCGTGGAAGCATGCCGAGATCCCGTGGGTTCTCCACACTCTTCGGAACGCCCGAGAGAAAACCGCCTCGAAGCGTGCTCTTGTTCCGGGCTGTTGTGCGAGACGCCTACTACCTGGAGATACAGATTAGCGGACTCGTTGCCCCGGGAGGGTGGAAGGAGGAAACCCTCTTCCCATCGCTCAGCCTGAAATTGACCACCTTGTCGCTAGCTGTAATAGCTCGGCCAACTAGTTGTCCAAGGCTTTGGAGAAACGTCATCACGTTGGCACTACCCGTGAGCTTCGCTCCAGTGAGCTCGAAGCTTTCCTTCTTCTCCAGGTAGATCTCTTCACTGTCATTTACAAACAGGCGCAGAGCTTCTGGATCGTCCAGCAGCTTCAACACGGAATCCACCTCATGCTCACTCATCACGGTCACCTCGTCTGGTATTCCAACGGATGCACTGCAGCTAAAACCGGTCTGCCAAAAGAACCCTCGCTTCTCCCTTGCTTCTTTCTTATCCGGTGCAATGCGCGGTATTCTGCCAGAGAAGATGGAGAAGAACAATTGGCGATCCCAATTGTTCATGCCGGAGGTGCTTCCATGCGAAGGCCCTTTGTCCTGCTCGGACTGATCTACATGACGCTCGTGCTCGGGCCTGCTTGCGTCCGCAAGGTTCCGCTCGCCGACCTTGCGCCACCCGATGGCATAGAAGCCGCCACGGTCGCAGAGAAGGCACGACTCCAGAAGAGGTGGAGATACTCTCTGCCAGAATCGGAGAGACGGGTGGCTCTCATTTCCTGCGCCGCCGTCTTTCGCCCGTCTGATACCGACTTGCTCTTCATACTGACGCAGCTGGCTCCGGAAGATCTTCGACGCGCGGTAAGCGACAGATTCTGCAACGCACTGCTCGCCAATCTTGCGGAAGATGAATCATACGCCTGGATCCCACATGAGCAAGTTGTGCAACACCTTCCTGAGGAGCACACAGGTCGATCGGGCACGCGGCCCAGTCTAAGCGGTGAAGGTGTATCCATTCGCCAAGCAGCCATCCACGAGGGGCTTGGATGGTACGGGTTCTTGTCCGCCTTCCCCGCGAGGAATGAACGCTTGCATGAGGCGGCTTGGGCCTTGGAGGCCGACCTGGTTTTCGTAGCGGGACTGCACATAGGTATAAGAAGACGGACGATACCGTTGTTCAAGATCCCCATCAGCCGGCAGATCCTCACGATCGATTTGGTACAGATCGCCGGTTACGATGCCCAACAACGTTCGCGTTCGGGTCACGACTTCGCGGTCCGGCTCTCGCGTTATCGACACTATCTCTTCAGGGCCGACGATGATCTATCCGGGCTCGACGTACTCGCCGAGGCAGTAGCAAAGGCCTTGATTGCCAAGGTTCGAGAGGACCGAGAGTAAGAGCAGCGATAGATTCACGTTCTCTTTTCGAGCTGTAAGCGTTCTGTGAGACCCACCCTGGACTCGATGCCAACATGTGCATCTTCATGGATGGATATGTGGGATGGCCAAGGCAAGGCCGAAGGGCACCAAAAAAGCTAGGCCAACCCACTCGTCCACGAGGTAGGCCGTCCCTCGGGTCTCGAGGCCTGCACTCCGTTTTTCCTGCCGCTGACGCTCTTGAGAAGACAACTCTCCCCGCAGACCACGGCTTCGGCCATGAGCGGCTCACCGGAGTTTCGAATGGAGCTGTAGTGATCCTACGGCTGATTCGGAATCAAATAGGCCAGAAGAAGGCTATCGTAAACTGTCTGGTGAGACCTTCTGCCTCCCTAAATGGGTAGAGCATGGAACCCTCGAGCATCAGCCCGCCATCCGACCCTATCTTCAGTCCCAGGGTAGCGCCGAGCAAGCTGGTCGAGGCGAAGCTATTTCCGTCTGAATCTTGAAACCTGCCAACACGAAAGACGTACCGAGGCACCAGATATGCGGCAAGAGGCTCGGAGGGATGAACCGAGGCGTAGAGAGGCATGTGTCCTTCGAAGACCGTATCGGCAATGTCGTCAGCGCTTGCGCTCCGTAGCCGTTCCCTTAGCAGCCCAAAACCCAGTCCAGAGCTAACGGCAAACAGACTATCCTGATCTCCTACAAGCATGTACTTCAAGTCTCCATAAGCCCCTCCAGGCACACCAACCTGCACCCCTACATCGAGCCTGTCGATTAGCCCGTAGCGCACCCATCCAACACCTAGGACCCCTTGAGTATTGCCTTCAACCGAGACGAAAGCCGCGGCTAGGCCACTTTGGGTAGCATCCGCCGGCATCGTCTTCGCGGTCTGGAGAGAAGCTATGGACGGACAGGCTGTAAGAAATAGCAACACCAAGACGGCAAATGGGCCTTGCGAGCGTAAAATGGTCTTCATTGAATAAGCTCCAATCCTTGAAAAACGTGAAGAACACTCAAAGCTATGCAATCCGCATGAATCGAGCTTACGGGGTTCAATTATCCGCCAAGCAAACCTCCAGGCACTGAATGCTCGAAGCGGGCTCTAGGCTCATCGTCAACCGAAGCCGCTGATTTCTGGCTCCCGAGTCCCTAACATCGTCCAGAGCAAATCCCGAAAGATCCGCAGCGACCCAGTCGCTTTCATCGTAGCTCTCCAGTTCGAAAAATACGCCGCCATCCACGACGCCATCGATCGTCGAGGCGCATAGCTCTTCTTCTCCATCGCTTTCGAGGACCACTCGTGCTCGAGGCGTCGCCTCTACCCAGACCGAGGCATCCCTTTCTGGCAGGGGATCGTGACAATCGAGACCGCCACTTGCACAGTAACGAAGAGAGGTCTCGATATCTTCGTTCACACGGTCATCGCATCTTTCCTGATCGTCGTAGTCCACACCCAACCAACCTATTGACGGGCAAGCCTCGTCTCCGGGCAGCTCGGATATGGCCGGAAGACTGCTCGATAGCCGCATTTCA
>SKWY01000261.1 GCA_007128675.1 Deltaproteobacteria bacterium
GAGGACGACAAGGGCACCCTGGGCAACCCTTGCCGCGATGACGGCACCTGCGATGAGGGCCTCGTCTGCGTTGGCGATGTATGCGTCGACCCAGACGAAGAGGACGACAAGGGCACCCTGGGCAACCCTTGCCGCGATGACGGCACCTGCGATGAGGGCCTCGTCTGCGTCGATGACATATGCCGGCAGGCCGAACCTGGTTCGGGATATCAGCTCACTCTCGAAGCGGATCCTGCCGAAGCCGGAACTGTGACTGGCGAAGGCATCTACGAGGAAGGCGAGGAGGTCACGGTCAGCGCCAGCGCTAACCCTGGCTATCTATTCGACCAGTGGACCAATGAGGGCATCCTCGAAAGCATGGATTCTTCTTTTGGCTTCACGATGCCAGCCGCTCCAACGACGCTGATCGCGGAGTTCATCGAAGACACCGGCGAGGTCTTCACCGTTACCTATCTGGCGGAAAACGGCAATATTCACTGCATCGAAACAGATGATGTCGCCGCAGAGCTCACCCAGCAGGTTCCCTCGGGAGGCTCGGCAACACCTGTCACGGCAACAACAGAATCCGGGGATGTAGCCTTTGTGGGTTGGAGCGATGGTGCAGAAAACGAGTTTCGCCTGGATTATGAAATCATCGAAGACGTCACCTTCACCGCCTTTTTTACCCCTTTGTTCACCCTGACGGTTGACACGGAAGAGGGCGGCCGCGTCGTCGGTGCCGAGCAATTCTTCCATACTGTTTCCGACGGCAAGACCGATGAAACACCAATTCAGGGTCCTGCACGTTTTGTCGAAGGCGAGACAGCCTTTTTACAGGCCACCCCTGATCCTGGCTATCTTTTCGACGGCTGGTTTTTGAACGGAACCCTCCTCAGCGACGAAGAGAGTTTCGACTATACTATGCCGGGGCACGACATCACCCTTCTCGCTTCCTTCAGCGAAGCTCCTTTCGAGCTGAACTTTACTGTCGATCCCGACACGCCCCATGGAACTATCGAGGGCCCGGCCCAACAGTGGGTAGGTTTCGGCGACGACGCCGTACAGGTCAGGGCCATTCCGAATGCGAACTACCTGTTTGACGGCTGGAGTGACGGTCGCCGACACAACCCACGGAAGGAACTTCATGTCACCCGGGATTTCAACGTAAGAGCCAGGTTTGTCGAGGCTCCGACTCTCGAGTTGGCTCCACCAACTCTCTCTCCCTCATCAGTCGATAATTATGTCGGTAATGATATCGCTATCATTCCCAACAATCAGGCCGGCATGATGGCTTGGCTGAGTGGGCTCGATGAGGTCACGGTGAACGGGGAAGCCCTGGATGAGCACACACAGTGGTCTATTCAGATGGATCTATTTCAGCCCCTTCGGATCGTTCTCTACACATCGGAAATACCTGGGATGCAGCAGCCCGGAGACCATGAGCTAGCCTTGTTCTCGCCTGGCTATGCGTCAGCAAACGTCACCCAGATCTTGACCGCCGGACCAGCAGCCGAGTTGTCCATTGCGGTACAGCCCGGCGGACCATCCTTCAACGGGGAGCTGCTAGACCCTCATCCAGTGGTGCACGTTCTCGATTCATACGGCAACCTCTGTGAAGATGGCCCTGGCGCGCAGACAGAGGTGTCCGTAGCGAAAGAGGAGTTAGGGGCCGGCAACTGGACATTAGAGGGCACAACGAACCTTCGAGCCGTCGGCGGCGTGACCGCCTTCCAAGATCTTCGAGCGACAAACAACCAGATGAGCATTATCACCGGCGCGCGGTTGGTGTTTACGGCCAGCGGCCTCGATAGCGTACAGAGCGATGGCTTCACCCTGCCATTCGGTATTTTCGACTCTGCTTGGCTGGGAGCCGATCTGGAAGACAACTACGCCGGAGCGACGTTGACGCTTCCGTATGCCGCGAACTTTGGCAATTTGCCAAACCGCGTCACGGTCAACGGCGGGGACTCCCTTAGCTTTCCCGATCAAGTCATGTTTCCGTCGAACAACCAGGGCAACCTTCTTCTCTACACAGACCAGATTCCGGCCCTGCAGACCAGGGGCAACCACGTCATCTACCTGGAGTTCAGCAGCGGTCTCTCGGCCACGGCGGTCCAGCCCATCACGGCGGGAGAGGCGCACACTATGGAGATCGCAGTGCAGCCGATTGGCCCCCACGCCGATCCATCGATAGATCCGACTGGCTGGCCACCACTCTCTCGTCAGCCCCTACTTCGTCTAGTCGATCAGTATGGGAACGTATGTTTCGATGGGCCATCCAGCCAAGAGACCTTGACAGTGGAAGCGACAGCCAGCGGTGACAATGCGAACTGGTCGCTCGATGGGGCTCCTGGAAACTTCTCGCAGGGCGAGGCGATGTTATGGCTGTATACGCACAATGAATTCCCCCATGACGTCCCTAATGCCGAGATCACTTTCGAGAGCACCGGCATACCCTCTGTTTCCAGCGACCTGTTCACCGTGCCACGGGGATACCACCAGCCGCCGGAGCTTCGAATCTTTGACAACCAGTTCTTGGCCGGTCATCCAATTAACGTGTATGTCGTGGGAGTGACCGAACACTGGCTGGACAATATTACGTCCATACAAATCAACGGCAGAGAGCTGCATCCAAATACCTTCGAGTACCTTCCCGAATTCGCGAAGTACCGCATCGTACCGGATGGCGGGTTGACGCCGCGGGGCAGCTACACCTTCACCATTGACTCCGACCACTACGAGACCGCGTCCGTGGACTTCAACGTGATCGCAAACCGTGCCGCCGAAATCTTTGTGGCCCTGGATCCGATCGGTCCTCTTTATTGGACAGCTCCAATGCGACAACAGCCGATCGTGCACATCCTCGATGCATACGGAAACCTATGTGTCGACGGCCCTTCATCATCCGGCGTGTTCGTGTCGGTGCATCCGATTGTGCTCAATAACTCGAGCAACCATAACTGGCGTATGGGAAGTAGCAACACCGTACTTGAGGCCGTGGGCGGAGTTGCTAGGTTCACCGACCTCGCGCCGGCCCAGCACAACCCAAGAATGGAAGACTGGGGGCTCGGGGTGAGAATGGAAATCCGAGCTACAGGATTGGGTAGTCTAGTGTCGTCAGGATTCGGGCTCACTAAATGGATGCCTCCAGTAAGCGAGCATCTCGTTGACGACTACCTGAGAGACAATCCGGTAAGACTTCAGGGTCCCGATGAGGAGAACAACCTCGTCGGTGAGCAGATACGCATCGTAATCGAACGTAACGACCCTTTGTGGTGGAATCAGTTCAGGAATCCATCGATCAACGGAGTCGTCATTTTTCCGAATCCATCGCGACCAACCTATTGGCGAAGAACGCCTTCGGTTGGTAGGCCGTATATCGTCTTCGACACGGCCGCGATCGCAAACCAATACCCCAAGGCAGGACTGCATTTTGCCGGGGAGCATGAGATCGTTTTCTATTCGTACCAAGCTCCTGGCGGTGACGCGGACCCGGACAGACTCATCGTGATGGACTACGGATGGCGCCCGCTTGTAATGACACAGCCGTTGCTACCTGCCCAGGCGGCGTCGATCGAGATCGTTCAGGGGCCGGAGGACCTCGAGAACAGCGGCGACCTCATGACCCTCGAGGCTCACCTAGTCGACGATTGGGGCAATCTCTGCGATGATGGCCCCTCCGGGGATTGGGAAGTTTATGTATCCGAGTACGGCGATGGGCCGCTCCCATTCAATGACTCGCGGTGGACGCTGAATATCGTGGGCACCAGCATGCCCGGCGACGGCACTTTTACGTTCAGCGTAAGAGCGACAAACGACACGTTGAGCCCCATCTACGATGCCGAGATCAGGTTCGATGTCGGAACGCCCGGCTACGAAGGGCACATCGTGGTGAGGAGTGAGCCGTTCACCATTCCTGCTCCCTGACGGCTGATTGCACAGCTCCGGAGGGGTTACGCGACGCCTCCGGAGCGCTGGCCTTCGAGTCTTGCATCGCGTGACCTCGAGTCGGTGACGCTGCGCCAACTGAGGACTTGCATTCGAGCCTCCTATGCACGCCCAGTTCGAGCCGATGAAGCTACGCGCCGGAGCCCTGGCTTTCGAGTCTTGCATCGCGTGACTTCGAGTCGGTGACGCTGCGCTAACTGAGGACTTGCATTCGAGCCTCCTATGCACGCGCAGTTCGAGCCGATGAAGCTACGCGCCGGAGCCC
>SKWY01000543.1 GCA_007128675.1 Deltaproteobacteria bacterium
AGGACCTTCATGCCAGCTGGGCGTCGATGGGAGTCTTTTTTCCCGAAGCAGAAATGGTCGTATTCGCTGGAGGATTCGACACCGGCGTGCCCGGTGGACCGGCCACCGATATCGTCTCGGTGCTGGACCTCTCTTCGGAGCCTCCAATCATCAGAAACGATGTCGCTAGGCTTCCAGGCCCGCGAGCGATGGCCAGCGTAACGCTCTTGATGGATTACATCGATCCACAATCCGGAGCACCGGCAGCGCTGATCGCCGGTGGCCTGGAGCAAGAAGGAGGCAACGCTCTTGCCAGCGCCCTGGTGTTGACAGCGGCCCCCGACGGAGAACTAGTCTTGGCACAGACCCAATCAGGACTCGCTGGAAGCAGCGCAACAGCGGAAATGGGCGCCGGCCGCTTCGATCACGTGGCCGTTGCTCTCCCTGGTGGCAACGTACTCATTCTCGGCGGATCGGATGGAGAAGAACCGTTGGCGGAGACAGACCCCGTCATCTTCTCTCCTCTCGTCTCCGACCCCGGCGGTTTTATCGCCGTCGATCTTGAAGGAGCACCCTCGACGGCAATGGTCGCGAGAGCCGGCGGCATGGGCGCTGCTCTACCCGATGGCTCCGCTCTGGTGGTTGGAGGAGTAAGAGATGGAGCGGCGTCTCGACAAGCTTTCCGCTTTCGCATTCGGGCGGGCCAAGACCCGGTCACCAGCTCCATGCTGGAAGGCCGCTGGGACCTCGTGGAGTTCGATTCCACGCCCAGATTGGGAGGTCATGCGGTCGTGTTACCCGGCACAGAGGTGCTCGTTTTCGGGGGATCGGAGCCCTCCGGAAATGGAGAAGACGCCGCATCCTCGAGAGCGGAGATATTCGTTCCCTGCGCCGATCAAGACAGGCCTTGCGAGCTATAGGTTCAGAAGATGTCTACTGACACACTGGTCTCTGTGATTACTCCTGTCTTCAATATGGAAAGGACCATCAACCAGGCCATCGAATCAGTGCGAGCTCAAACTCTCACCGACTGGGAAATGCTGATTATCGATGACGGTTCGACTGATCAATCGAGACCATTGATTCGAGAGGCAGCGGCCCTGGACCAACGGATTCAAACTGTCTTTTTGGGTCGGAATCTTGGGGCCGCCGCCGCAAGAAACGCAGGAATCAAGCGTGCAAAAGGAAGATATTTGGCTTTTCTCGACGGTGACGATTTCTGGATGCCAGAGAAGCTCGAACGTCAGATTGACTGGATGCAGAGCCAGACGACCGCGCTTTCCTTTACGGCTTACGAGCACATGAATACTGATGGCCTGCGCACTGGTCGTATCATAGGGGCTCCCCAGGAGATGGCCTACGAGGATCTTCTGAAAGGGAATCAGATCGGCTGCTCCACCGTCATGTTGGATGCCAGTATCACGGGAAGAGTCCAAATGCCTCGACAGCCTCACGAGGACTATCTCACCTGGCTTTCCATATTGAAACGTGGAAACCGCGCTAATGGACTGAACGAAGTATTGACCCTCTACCGAAAAACGAGAGGACTACTGACCGCTAATAGATTGCAGTGCGCCAAATGGACGTGGCAGATCTACCGTCAACATGAAAAGCTTTCTCTACCGAAAGCAGTCTACTGCTTCGCACACTACGCCATCGGCGGAATCCGAAAGAATCATTGATTCCGCCCGCCAACCCTGAACCCGAGCCACGGATGGGTCGAGGAAGCCACATCCGTCTCATGAGAGTGGCCCGTCCCGCCTGTTTTCGAGCATCGCGGATGCGGTCCGCACGTAGCCTCAGCCCCCTGAAAGAGCGGCAACAGGATCGAGGCGGGAGGCTTTCACGGCTGGAAGAAGGGCTCCTCCGAGAGCGGCGAGAAGGGCTGCGCCCATCGCAATGACAGAGAGCCACGGAGGAAAGATGAAAAAGGAATCCGGCTTGAACGGAAAGTCCACCACGTAACGAGCCGCGAGCAAATCGGTGCCCCATGCACCCAAGAGAGCCAGAAGCAACCCGGCCAAACCACCGGCCAGGCCCGCGGCACATGACTCGGCCAGCACTATCGAGGCCACATCCCATCTCGTGGCCCCCACCGCTCGCATCACCCCTATCTCCCTGGTTCGGGCTGTAACATGAGCATGCGCGGCACGAGCGATGCTGATGGCCGCCAGGCCGAGTATGACCAAGGCCAACAGAGAGAGAGCCAGGGTCGTGATCGTCAGGGCGACTCCAATCTCCTCGGCAAGCTTCTGCTCCGTCTGATCCACGTCGAAGCCCGCCCTCCGAACCGCAAAGATGATGTCTTGTACTCTCTCCGGCCCATCCGCCGCCAGCACCAAGGAGCTATAGGTGGCCCCGTTGGCGTCTTCCTCGGTGAGCAGCGAAGAGTTCCAGCGCCTAACGGTCTCGAGCGGCACGGTGATGCCTAGAAGCAGGGCTCGATCTGAAAGGCCAACTACCTCCCCCATCACCGTTCGCCTCGGCATACGCTGGGTTCTTCCGATGTAGGAGGTCCCCAACGTGATGGGAAACCTGAAACCGACAAGCTGTCTTTCGTCAAGTCGTGGAAGGCCGCGCGCTGGAGCAAAAGTCGTGTTGTAGAGTTCGAGGAGGCGGCGAGAAACTACTACCGGAACCGGTGAGCTCTCCTCCTCGTCATCCATGTGGGCAATCCAGTCGTCCTCACCAGGATCCAAGAACCGCGTCCCAGGCGGCAGGTGGTCCACCAAGTACTCCTCGTCGACGCCGACCGCGAGAATATCCACTCCCATCCTGATTCGCCGGCCAAAGAAGTCCCCACTGTACTGACTCACCGCCGGGACCCTGAGCTCCACCTGCCGATAAGCATTGGTCACGCCCGGCAAAGCGCTCAAGCGAGCAACGGCCTCGTCGTCCAGAACGCCGCCACCCAAGAAAGCCCCGAGGGCGACTCGCTGGGGCACGACCTTCACGTGGCTCGTATCAACAGGGAAGATCCTTTCGCCCACCACCCATGATACTCCCTGTCCAAGCCCCACGAAGTACACGAAAGCCGCCACGCCCGCCGCCACACCTCCAGCGGAGAGAAGAAAACCCCGCTGGTTGCGACGATAACCGAGCCAGGTGGCTGACAGGAGTCTTCGCGCCTTCATTTCCCGGCCTCATCAGTAACCTGACCCAACAGGCGAGAATGGTCATCCCGCTCATCCGTGATCTCCTGCAGGCGCCCATCCGAAAGTCGAAACAAGCGACCAGCAGCCTCGGCAATTCTCGCTTCATGAGTGACCATCAAGAGAGTCATGCCCTTTTTGTTCAGCACCCGAAAGAGGTCGATCACATCGCGGCCGGTGCTCGCATCCAAGTTACCGGTAGGCTCGTCACAAAGAAGCATTTTGGGATTGGAGAAAAGTGCCCTGGCAATTGCAACCCTCTGTCTTTCACCCCCCGAGAGATGATCCGGTCGCCGGTGGGTCTTGCTGGAAAGGTCGACCGCTTTCAGGACCTCCGTGGCCCTCTCGAGAACACTTGCCTTGCTCGATGAAACACCCCGGTCGAACCACCCCGGCAAACCGACATTCTCCAGCGCGGAAATCTCGGAAATGAGATTGAAGCTCTGAAACACAAACCCAACAGTTGCTCCTCGAAAACGAGAAAGCCCCTTGTCCTCGAGACGATGAAGGGCGCGTCCATCCACCTCGACCTCTCCTTCAAAGTCCCCGTCCAGGCCTCCGATAATGTTGAGCAACGTGCTCTTGCCGGAGCCGCTCGATCCCAGTATCGCCACGAACTCGCCCGAAGCTACCTCCAAGTCGACTCCATCGAGGACCTGATGTCTACCCTCGCCATCGCTGTAGGCTTTTCGTACCCCGGTAAGCCTGATCATCCTTTTCGCTCCATCCGAGGCTCCCCAAGATCCAGTGTGGGAATCAGCAAGAAGAGAGAGACCGCGGTAGCCAAGATCGTCAGTCAACCTCGCCGTCCGGCTCGAAGCCCACCTCGATGGATACCGCCAGGCCATGATCATCGACGGACATCTTCGCGAGCATGAGCGTGAGCCTGCCGAGGGGCTCCATGAACATCTCCGCCGTTCGGTGGATCATCATGCCGGTCGGCCCTCCACCAAACGAGCTCGAATCGAGATCCTCGGCGACAGCAACCAGATTCGGAACATGAACGAGTAAGGACAAGGCGCCATCGCTG